>JBKPBQ010000613.1:0-23424 GCA_046726955.1 Acidobacteriota bacterium | reverse complement strand
GCGTGAGCTTCTGGTGATGGGATCGATGGCGGGCGTGGGCCTGCTGCTTCCAAAGGCGGCGCTAGCCGCCGTTCGACGGGCGCAAAGCGTGGAAGCGGCAGGGGATGGGGATGGGCTGCTGCCGACGCGCGAGCAGCTCGTGGCTCAGTTGAATACGTCTTTCGTGGTGCAGCGCGAGGACGCGCGGCCCGTGAGGCTCGTGCTCGTGGAAGTGGCCGACCCGGCGCTCGCCGGTCGAGGGCGCCATCCCGGCGCCTTCCGCGCCGTCTTCCGCGGTCCCCGCCGTGCCCCTCTCGGCCAGGACACCTACGCGGTGACCAACGACGCGCTCGGCGAGTTCCCGCTCTTCCTCGTGCCCGTGGGCCGTGCGGAGGGCGCCACTCCGCTCTACGAGGCGGCTTTCAACCGCCTCTGACGCGACCCCTCAGTTGAAGACGGCCTCGTAGCACATTCCTCCGTCCCGAGGCCCGACCGGGACGAGGAAGAGCTCCAGCGTCCCCAGCTCGGCGTGGTCGAGCCGATAGGTCCCCTGCCGGAGGTGTCCGGCCGAGGCGCTCCGGAAGAGGAGCGAGAAGCCATGGCGGCGCGCGGAACCGCCGGGGAGGTGCGCGTGCGGCGTGACCTCGAGGAGAACGACCTCGAGCGGCTCTCCGCTCGGCGGGTGGAGGCGGAACGGAGTCGCGAGGTGCGCCCGGAAGTCGGCGTCCTCGAGGCTGTCGAGCTCCCGGCTCATGCTCTCGCGAGAGCCGCGGGAGCGCCCGCCCGCCACTCCATGAAGAGGTAGACGCCGCGGTCCTCGATCACCCGGAAGCCCAGCCGCTCGTAGAGGCCGAGCGCGGGATTCATGCGCTCCACGTGGATGCGCAGCGGGAGCCGCTTCGCCTCCGCCTCTTCGCGCAGCCGCGCGAGGAGCGCGGTGCCCACCCCGCGCCGCCGGAACTCGGGCAGGAGCGCGATGTCGACGATGCGCATCTCCTCGGTCCACCGCGCTACGTAGAGCCGACCCGCGGGCTGTCCGTCCACGAGCACGACGTCGAAGCAGGACGCCGTGTAGTTCTCCTGGTTGTAGCGGTGCTGGGCGACGAACTGCATGCGCAGGAAGGCCGCCTTCTGCTCGTCGCTCCAGGGGACGGCCGCGAGCTCCTCCGCGCGCGTGCTCGCGTAGACGCGGAAGAGAAGCTCCTCGTCGTCGGCAGTGATGGGGCGGAGGCTCAGGAGGTCGTCGGCCAAGGCCAGTGGCTCAGGTGCGGGGCGGGTAGACCCCCTGGAGCGCGATGCAGAAGTTGAGGGTCAGGTACGGCATCAGGTTGTTGTGGGGCTGGCCGCCTCCCGCGGGAGGCAGTGCCGCCAGGGACATCGAGATGAGCGACGTGGTGTTCGACTGGAAGGCGTTGCGGGACCGGGCCACGGTGTTGTTGGCGGGCGTCGGAGTGTCCGCGAGGAGGTTCGACGCGCGCAGCGTGTGGCTGTGGCTGGGAACCTCCGATTCGAGGAGCGTGACCGTCTCCGCTCCTCCGGTCTCGCCGAGATCGTAGAGGGTGAGCCCCGGGCCCTGGCCCGGGTGCAGCGGCACGTTGCCCTGCAAGTTGGGCAGGGCGAAGTTGCTCGTCCCGTTGCCGCCGTAGGTGGTGCCGAGCAGCGAGAAGAGCGCGGTGTTCTGCGAGAGGGGCAGGATCTGCCCGTCGCAGAACGCCCAGCCGGTGGGGGCGAAGTTGAACGGGAAGATCCGGATCTCCGCGACGAACGGGTCGGCCATCGTGGCTCCTAGGTCTGGCTCGGGAAGATGCCGAAGAGGGAGATGATGAAGTTCACGCAGAGGAACGGCTGGAGATTCGTGTGCGGCTGGCTGCCGCCCGTCGGCGTGATCGCCGCCGGAGCCATGTTCGTGTTGGGGACATCTTCCACGAAGCTCATGAGGCCCGCCGTCCCTGTCTGCGCCGGCACCCGGTTTCCGGGGTTGACGTCCCCGGCGAGGTAGGCGGAGGCGATGAGCGGATGGGAGTGCGCGGGGATCTGCGCGACGGTGAGCGTCACCGTCTCGACACCGCCCGTCTCCGCGAGGGTGAAGCCGTTGCCCTGGTGGATGGGCACCCGGCTCCGCAGGTCGGGCAGCGCGAACGTGGACTGGCCGTCGCCGCCGTAGGTGGTGCCGATCAGGTTGAAGAGCGTCTCGTACTCGGAGATGGGCAGGACCTGCCCGTCGCAGAACATCCACCCCGCGGGCGCGAAGTTGCCCGCGAACATCCGTACCTCCCCGATGTAGGGCTGCGCCACCGTCGCCTCCTAGGTTTGGCTGGGGAAGATGCCCTGGAGCGCGATGCAGAAGCTCAGGGCGAGGAAGGGCTGCATGTTCAGGTGGGCCTGGCTGCCGCCCACGGACGCGACCGTCCCCGCGTTGACCGTGACCTGCCCCTTGGCCGGCCCGTAGATCGGGTTGCGCGGGCTCGAGGCCATCACCGCGTTGTCCGGTGTCGGCTGGTTCCCGCCGAGGGAGGAGGCCTTGAGGACGTGGGTGTGCGCCGGCAGCTCGGAGATATTGAGCGTGTGCGCCTGCTCGCCGCCCCGCTCGCCGAGCGTGTGGGCCGACCCCATGTGCAGCGGCACGCGGCCCCGGAGGTCGGGGAGAGCGAAGTTGGTCTGGCCGTTCCCGCCGTAGGTCGTGCCGAGGAGTGAGAAGAGCGCCTGGTTCTGATTGATGGGGAGGAGCTGGCCGTCACAGAGCGCCCACCCCTTGGGAGGGAAGCCGAAGCTCATCACACGGATTTCCGACAAGAACGGTTCGGCCATCCCCCCTCCTGCGGCTACGCGGGCGTCGCTCCGATCATCGTAACCGGATTCCTACGGCTTCAAGCAGCTTCCGTTCGCCGCCTCCGTGAACCCGGTGACGAGCGTCACATTGGCAGTACTCCCAGGATCGTTTTGCGACACAACGTGGGCCTGGACGAGGGCCGTGCTCGTGATGAGCTCGTTCGGCGTGGCGTCCCCGTCGCTCAGCCGCTCCAGCCGGAACGTCGAGGTGTCGCGCTGGCGGAGGCGGAACTGGGCTCCCCCGCACGCGTTCGGGCTCTCCGCGGAGGTGTTGCTGAACATGTCCAGGCAGCCCACGGTGGTGTGGCGGAAGTCCACGAGGGTGCCGTAGGGGGCGGCGCACGGGAAGCCCGAGTTGTCGTCGATCTGCTGGACCACGTTGTCGCGCACCGTCAGGTCGTCCGCGCTCGGGGTGCCCGAGACCGTCCCGAAGTCGGCGTCGCTCACCCATATCCCCTGCAGGTCCACGTTGCTGATCGAGTTGCCGTTTACGGCGAGGATCGACCGCTCGTCGCCCCGCAGGTCGATGGCAATCCCGTTCAGGTCGCGGGAGCCGGAGTCCGGGGTGCCGTCGCCGATCACGTTGCTCGCGAACGTGCCGCTGAGCTGCATGGCGCTCGTGGAGTCGCTCGAGCCCAGGAGCTCGAGGGCGTTGCTTTGGCTCCTCACGATCTCCGTGTTGCCGACGACCGAGAACGTGAGGTCGGTGGAGCCGTTGCTGCCCAGGCTCACCGCCTTGCCGTTGTCCCGGAAGACGTCGTTGCTGACGGTCACGTCGTGGGCGCCCGAGCCCGCGAAGCTGCCGAGGAATGCGGCGGCCTGGTTCTGCGTGAAGGTCGATCCCGTGACGGAGACGGTGACGCTCGCCGTCCCCGAGTCGAGGATCGTGATCCCGTTGCCCCCCGTGGTCGCCGAGTTCGGGCCGATGGTCGTGCCCGTGATCGTCAGGTCGAGCGTGCCGCTCGCGGGAGTGAGCCGCACGTTGTCCTCGGAGGAGCCGCTGATCGTGCAGTTCGTGATGGTGGCGGTACCGAGGAGCTCGTCGAAGCGGATCCCCGCCTCGTCGCCGGTCGCGGTGTCCCCGTTGTTCGTGACGTTGCTGCCGCCGAGCGCGAAGTCCGTGACGTTGTCGCCGGCGATCCCGCTCCCGAGGTTGTTCGTGACGTTCATGCCGCTGAGCGACACCGAGCGGGTGTTGGTGAGCGAGATGCCGTCTGCGGACATGTTCTGGACGACCCCGCCGCTGCCGGCCGAGCCCGTGCCGGTGACGGTGAGGCCGGCGAGCGCACCCGTGTTCGACAGGAAGATCCCGTTCGTCGCCCCGCTCGCGCTCAGGCGCAGGAAGTGGAGGCCGCCCGAGCCGATGGTGGTGCCGGCCACGCTGAGCGCGGCGGTGCCGGTCGAGTCGATCGTGTTCGCCGTGTTCGTGACCTCGACCCCGCCCGTGTTCGTGTTGTTGTTCGCGAAGAAGGTGGGGGAGCCGAACGTGCTCTTGAGCAGGACCGGGCCGCTCAGGGTGATGGCGCGGGAGCCCGTGTTGTTGGTGATCACCACCCGGCCCGTCGTTCCCCCGTTGATCGGCCCGGACAGCACGAGGTCGTCCGTCGCGTCGTCGCCGCTCCAGGAGTCGATGCTGACGACGGTCGTGCTCGTCCCCACTCCGATCGAGCCCGCGTACGTGATGCCCGCGTTCCCGCCAGAGACGTTGAAGGCGGTCCCGGTGGCGCCGCTGATGCTGCTCGACGCTCCGGCGTCGAAGCGGGCGGCGATCGTGCCGTCGGCGATGTTCGTGAGGCTCACGCCGCGTCCAGCGCTGTTGACGGACGAGAGGCTGGCCAGGCGCAGGTCGACGGTGGCCGAGCTGACGTCTACGGCCGCCCCGCCGGTCGCCTTCAGGTTGGCGATTCCAGCGGGCACGGTGACGAGCGTGCCCGTGGCGCCGTTGAACGCGCCGGTTCCGCTGATGCGCAGGGCATCGCCGTTGTCCGCGAACACCTGGAGGTTCGTGAAGGCGAGGGCGCCCGCGACGCCGGTGAGAAGGAAGCCCGAGCCGCCCACGCCGTTGCCACTGACGCCGACCGTCGTGGTCCCTCCAGAGACCGTGTCGATCGTGCCACCGGGCGTGGCATCGAACGTTGCCGCGTTCACCTGGATGCCGAGGCCGAGGGTGTTCCCGTTCACGGAGTTGTCGGCGAAGCCCGTGACCGTCGTCGCGCCGCCTCCGCTGCCGTCGATGACGATGCCCGCTCCGCCTGTCGAGAGGACGGTATTGCCGCTGAAGTCCACGCGCAGCGTCCCCGCCACGGTGCGCCGCGCGTCGAAGCCGGTGCCGGCGGACGTGATGTCGTTGCCCTGGACCGTGGCCGTGAAGAGTCCGGTCGAGCCGGCGTTGAGGTCGATGCCCTCCAGCCCCGCGCCCCGGACGAGGTTGCTCGCGATCGTGACGCTCACCGTGTTCGCCCCGGTCGCGGTCACGTCTACCGCGTTGGCGCTGCCCTGGAGGTCCATCCCCCGAACCTCGACGTTGTCGCGAGGGCCGGTGGTGGCCGGGATCGACACGGCGTCGCCGCCGGCGTTCACGAGGTGGGGCCGGCTGCCCGCGGGCACGAGCGTCCCTAGACCCGCCACGGTCAGCCCCACACCCTCGCCGAGCAGCTTCTGCCCGTTCTTGAGGGCGATGCCGCCCGTTTGGGGCGTCGTGGCCGTGTTGCCCGCGAAGATGAAGATGGTGTGGCCGTTGCCGGAGGCGGCCTGGGCCGCCGCCACCGTCTCGAAAGCGTCCGTGGAGCGGCCGTCGCCGCCCGCAGGGTTGTTGGGCCCGGTCACGTCGTGCACGTACCAGATGACCGGCGACACGCTGATGTTGATCGTGCCCGTCACCGCGGTCACGGAGTCCGTGACCTGGTAGGTGAAGGAGTCCGTGCCCGAGAAGCCGACCGCCGGCACGTACGTGAAGGCGCCGCTGGCGGCGATGTCGAAGCTCCCGCCGTTGGCGCTGGTGTCCGACGCTGGCACCACCGCGAGCGCCACTGGCCCGTCGATGTCCGTGGGGGCGCTCTTCGTCAGGGCGCTCTGGGGATCGGACACGAACGCCACGCCCGGGAGCGTGGCCCCCGCCACGTGGAGCTGGGTGTGGCCGGCGGTCGCGTACGTGATGGGGTTCGTGGTCAGGACGGGCGCGTCGTTCACCGAGATGACGTGCACCGTGGCCACCGCGACGTTGCTCCCCGCGGTCCCGTCGTTCACGACGAAGTTGACGAGGCGGTCCGTGGCGTTCGGCCCCTGCGAGAGGTTGTTGTAGGTCACGCTCCGCAGCACCGCCTGGTAGTTCGCCACGGTGTCCGCGCCGGAGAGCGTGAGCGTGGGGGCGACGTAGCTCGCCGTGATGGCGGTACCGCCCGTGGAAGCCGCGAGCGCCTCCTGGCCGGCGTTCAGCAAGTTGGTGATCGTCACCGTCGCCGACGCGAGGTTCGTGTTGTCCACGTCCGACGCGGTGAGGGCGGGAGCGACACCCACCGGCCCGCCGTCTTCGGTGAACGTCGCGGATCCCGCACCTGCCAGCGCTGGCGCGTCGTTCACCGCCACCACGTTGACCGTCACGAGGACGGCACCGCTCGCAACGACCCCGTCGCTCGCCACGAAGCTGACGCTGCGCGCCGCCGTGGCGGGGTTCTGCGACGAGTTGGCGTACGTCACGCTGCGGAGGACCTGCTGGTAGTGGGCGAGCGTGTCCGTGCCCGTGAGGGTGAGCGTCGGCGCGACGTAGCTGGCGACGATCCCCGTGCCCGCCGTGGACGCGGCCAGGGTCTCGGCCCCCGCGTTCAGGAGGTTCGTGATCGTCACGGTGGCCGAGGCGAGGTTCGTGCTGTCCACGTCCGTCACGGCGAGGCCGGGATCGACCGCGACCGCGGGGCCGTCCTCCGTGAAGGTGGCCGTTCCTCCACCGGGCGTGAGCACGGGCGCGTCTGGCACCGCGTTGACCGTGACAGACTTCGTCACGGGGCTGCTGGAGAGAGTCCCGTCGCTCGCGACGAAGCTCAGGACGCGGGCCGTGGTCGTCGGGTTCTCCGACGAGTTCGCGTACGTCACGCTGCGGAGGACCTGCTGGTAGTGGGCGACGGTGTCGGACCCGCTGAGCGTGAGCGTGGGGGTGGTATAGCTCGCCGTGATCGAGGTTCCGGCCGTGGAGGCGGCGAGCGTCTCCTTGCCCGCGTCGAGGAGGTTCGTGATCGTGACACTCGCGCTCGCGAGGTTCGTGTTGTCCGCGTCGGACACGCCGAGTCCGGGGTCGACGACCACCGGCGGCCCGTTCTCGGTGAACGCCGGAGAGCCGCCCCCCGCGGTGAGCACGGGGGCGTCGTCGACCGCGCTGATCGTGACCGTGGTCGTGGCGGTGTTGCTGTTGGCGGTGCCGTCGTTCCCCACGAAGGCCGCGTGCCGGGAGGTCGTCGTCGGGTTCTGCGAGCTGTTCGCGTAGGTCACGGAGCGCAGCACCTGCTGGTAGTGCGCGAGGGTGTCCGTGCCCACGAGGGTCAGCGTGGGCGCCGCGTAGCTGGCGGCGATCGCCGTGCCCGCGGTCGTGGCGGCGAGCGTCTCCGCCCCCGAGTCCAGGAGGTTCGTGATGGTGACGCTCGCCGAGGCGAGATTCGTGTTGTCCACGTCCGTGGCGGCGAGTCCGGGATCGACGGCTACCGGCGGACCGTCCTCGGTGAAGGTGGGCGACGCCCCTCCCGCGGTGAGCGCAGGAGGGTCGTTCACGGCCACGACGGTCAGGACCTTGGTCGCGGTATTGCTGTTGGCGGTGCCGTCGTTCACGACGAAGGCGACGCTGCGGGCCGTCGTCGTCGGGTTCTGCGACGAGTCGGCGTAGGTCACGCTCCGGAGCACCTGCTGGTAGTGGGACACGGTGTCCGACCCGGTGAGCGTGAGGGTGGGAGCGGTGTAACTCGCGACGATCGAAGTCCCGGCAGTGCTGGCCGCGAGCGTCTCCGCGCCCGCGTCGAGGAGGTTCGTGATCGTGACCGTGCCCGAGACGAGGTTCGCGCTGTCGGGGTCCGCGGCCACGAGACCGGGGTCGACGACGACCGGCGGCCCGTCCTCGGTGAACGTCGGCGAGGCGCCGCCCGGCGTCAGCGTCGGCGCGTCGTTGGCGCCCACAACCGACACCGTGGCGGTGGCGGGAGCGCTGTCCACGTCGCCGTCGTTCGCCACGAACGTCACGCCCCTCGGCGCGAGCGTGGGATTGGCCGAGGTGTTCTCGTACGTCACGCGGCGCAGCACCAGCTGGTAGTTGGCGAGCGTGTCCGTGCCGACAAGGGTGAGGACGGGTGCGGCGTAGCTGGCCGCAATGGCCGTGCCCGCCGTGCTCGTGGCCAGCGTCTCCGCGCCTGCGTCGAGGAGGTTCGTAATGGTGACTCGCGCGGACTCGAGGCTCGTGTCGTCCACGTCCGTCACCGTGAGGAGCGGGGCGACGAGGACGGGAGGCCCGTCTTCCGTGAACGTCGCGCCGCCCGTGCCCGCGACGACGGGAGGGTCGTTCACGCAGGTGACGGTCACGGTCACGGTGCCGCTCGAGCCGCCGGGGAAGAGCGTGTACGTGAAGGTGTCGAGCGAGCTGCCCGGAGGCGCGTTGCAGTAGTCGGCGCTCGGCTGGTAGGTGACAGCCGTCCCCCCGCCCGTGATGGCGACCGTGCCGTTCGCGGCCTGCGTCACCGAGGCCACCGAGATCGGGCCGCCGTCGGGATCGGTGTCGTTCGCGAGGACGTCGATCGTGGTGGCGGTCGCGTCCTCCGCGACGGTCTTCGCGTCGTCGACGGCCGTGGGGGGCGCGTCGTCCACGAAGTAGCCGAAGACGTCGAGGACGAGGTGGAGCGTCCCCGTCCCCGGCATCGTGGGCAGCGCGTCGATCTCGCCGGCCGCGGAGAGCTGGATGACGGCATTGTTGCCGCGCGTCTGACCGGCGGCGAAGTTGAGGGCGGAGAAGGGCGAGGGTGCGGGACCCGTGGCGTAGAGCCTGAGGTATCCGATGCCGGTGGGCTGCGTGACCGTGGCGTTCACGGCTACCGACGTCGCGTTCGCGGGAACCCCGCACGTCCCCGCCACGGCGATCGTCCGCGGCGTTCCGGAGGCGAGGGCAGGAGCGTTGGCGGGAGTACGGCTGTCGAACACCCGACAGGGCGGGAGCGTGTTGTAGTTGGCGGGGGCGGCGTTGCCGGCGGGGACCGAAGCGCCCAGGAAGATGACTAGTGCGGCGCCACGACGAACCGATACGGTTCGGCCGAGCCAGGCCATTCTCGCCCCCCCTACCCGGCCACGCTTCGTGATGCTCGGGACCGCTATGGAGGGGGCGAGCGGCACGTCGGCTCGGCCTGGTCCCGAAATCTGGTACGAAACGAAACGCCGGATCTAGCTGAACTATTGTACGCTGTTTGCGCCGCGGCGCGCCTCGTGCACCTTGGCCAGCTCTTCCTCGACGGCACGGGTGGGGGCCGCGTCCTTTCCCAGCAGCTTCTCCCGCGAGTCGCGGGCCTTGACGAGAAGCGGCTCGGCCTCGGCGTAGCGCCCGGCCGAGGCGAGCAGCGAGCCGAGCTCGAACCGCGCCGTGGCCACGTCGGGGTGCTCCTCGCCGAGCTTGCGCAGGCGCAGCTCGAGGCACTGCCGGTAGAGCTTCTCCGCCGCAGCGTTGTCCTTCTCGGCCTTCTTGAGCCTCGCCCAGTTGAAGAAGACCTGCGCGATCTCGGGGTGGTCCGGCCCTTGAACGGCCTTCATGCGCGGCAGCGCCTGCTCGAAGCTCGCTTCCGCCTCGCGCAGCCGCCCGGCCTTGGTCTGGACGACCCCCACGTTCTGGAGCGTGCGCGCCACCTCGAGGCTGTCCTCGCCCAGCCCCTTGCGACGGATGGCGAGCACCTCGTCCAGGGCGCGCAGGCTCTCGTCGAGCCGGCCCGTGCGGTAGTAGACGCCGCCCAGGTTCTCGAGCGTGCTCGCCGTCTCCGGATGAACGTCGCCGAGCGCCCTCTTGCCCGCGGCCAGAGCCTCCTTGTAGAGCGCTTCCGCTTCCTTGTAGTCCTCCTGCCGGAGCCGCGCCACGGCGAGGTCGTTCAGGACCTGGGCGGTCTCCGGATGGTCGGGACCCTGCTTCGCCATCTGGATGACGAGGGCCTCGCGCAGGAGCGCCTCCGCCTCGGCGGGCTTCTCCCCGCCGACCGTCGCCGCGAGCTCTTTCAAGGTCGTGGCGAGCTCCTTGTCGTCGGCCGGCCCCTTCTTCCTCTGGATCTCCAGGGCCTGGCGCAGCAGGCGCTCCGACTCCGCGTAGTCTCCCTTGCTGTAGAGCGTCGACCCGAGCTGGCGCAGGGCGAGCGCGACGGGGAGGGTCTCCGCGCCGGCGGTCCGACGGCGGATCTCGAGCGCCTGCTCGCCGAGCTTCGCGGCCTCGTCGAAGCGCGAGAGGCGCGTGAGCACGAGGCTCAGGTCGGACAGGCTCTCCGCGACGTCGGGGTGATCTCCTCCGAGCTGAGCCGTCCGGATCTCCAGGGCCGAGCGCAGGAGGGGCTCCGCCTCCTTGAAGCGCCCGAGCCCGACGTAGGTCCGCCCGAGCGTCCGCCGCACGGCCGCCACGACCAGGGGCTGGTCCTTGAACGAGGTCTCGACGGAGTCCGCGGCCTCCTTGAGGGCCTCGCGGACGCTGACGTCGCGCCCGCTCTGCCAGGGATCGGCAGCGCCGAGGGTCTGCTCCAGGAACTGCGCGACCGCCGCGGCCTTCTTCGCCGCCGCCTCCGCCCGATCGCGCTCGTGCGCGACGCGGCGGGCCTGGAGAGCGGTGGCCGCCGCGAACACCACCAGCGTCATCGCGAGCACGGCCGCGAAGGCGACGCCCACGCGGTGACGCTTCACGAACTTCGCCGCGCGGTAGCGCGCGCTCGGGGGACGCGCCGTGACGGGCTCGTCCCGCAGGTGCCGCTGGAGGTCGAGGGCGAGGCCGTTCGT
Organism: Acidobacteriota bacterium; assembly: GCA_046726955.1. Lineage (GTDB taxonomy): Bacteria > Acidobacteriota > Vicinamibacteria > Fen-336 > Fen-336 > CAVPGH01. Next base: position 12,633 of record JBKPBQ010000613.1, on the reverse strand, counting down.
GGTCTCGTAGCGCCGCGACCGGTCCCGGGCCATCGCCTTCAGAACGATCCAGTCGAGGTCGCCCTGGAGCGCGCGCCGGAGGTGGGGCAGGTCGGTTCGGCGGTTCTCCGCGAGCGTCTGCGGGCTGCGCGCGGTGGTGACGCGTGCGCTCGGCCGCGGCGGGTCGTGCTCGCGGATGTACGCGACCGCGGCGGCCCCCGACTTCTTGAGCTCGTCGGGATCGAACGGCAGGTGGCCGGTGAGCAGCAGGTAGAGCGTGACCCCGAGGCTGTAGATGTCCGCCCGCGTGTCCACGTCGAGCAACACCCCCTCGAGCTGCTCCGGGCTCATGAAGGCGGGCGTGCCGATGATCTCCCCCACGTGGGTCACGAGCGTCTGGTCGGTGAGGCGCCGGTGCATGGCCTTGGCGATGCCGAAGTCGATGACCTTGCAGACGGGCTTGCCGTCCTGGATCGTGACGAGGATGTTCGAGGGCTTGAGGTCGCGGTGGATGACGCCCTTCTGGTGCGCGTGCTGCACGGCCTGGCAAACCTGGATGAACAGCTCGATCCGCTCGCGGGTGTCCAGCCGCTCCCGGTCGCAGTAGTCCGTGATGGGCACGCCGGGGACCAGCTCCATCACGAAATACGGCCGGCCGCCTTCCGTCACCCCCGCGTCGTAGACGCGCGCGATGGCAGGGTGATCCATGAGGGCGAGGGCCTGGCGCTCCGCGTCGAAGCGGGCCACGACCTCCTTGGTGTCCATGCCGAGCTTGATGATCTTGAGGGCCACCCGTCGCGACACCGGCTCCGTCTGCTCCGCGTGGTAGACGATGCCCATGCCGCCTTCGCCCAGGACGTCGAGGAGACGGTAGGGGCCGATGCGCTCGGGCCCGCCGCGCGCGCGGCCGGAGGCCGTGGTGGCCGTCGCGTCGGGGTCGCGCTCGTTGACGCGCGTCGGATCCTCGCTCATCGATCTCTCAACGCAATCCGTCCACCAGGTAGAGATTGGAAAGGTAGCGGTGGAACTTGTACGCGTACGAGCGCCCATCCGCGCCGAGGACGAGCTCCATGGCCAAGATCCCGGTGGGATCGGCGGGCCGGATCTCGCGCCAGCGCTCGCGCGCGCCCGTCGCGACGTTCCGCCGGAAGATCGTGATGTCGACTCCCTTCCATTCCGCGACGAAGAGCGAGCGGCCGTCGAGGCTCCAGGGTCCGACGAAATCTTCCCCGGGGCCCGGAATCGTCCACGGGTCTCCACCGTCGACGGGGTAGACGGCCAGCCGGCATTCCCCCTCCACGGCGCGGGTCGCCACACGGTCTCCGTCGGGTGATACCGCCCCCGTGATCACGAATCCCTCGGGAGTGAGCGCGCGGGCGGGGCCGCCATCGACATCCAAGATATATCCCCTCCACGGTCGCCCCGGCATTCGAGCGTTGAGAACGATGCGTTGCCCGTCCGGCAGCAGACGTGCTTCCCGATGATCCTCGAATCCTTCGAGCCGAACGGTCTTGGGCGTACCCGGTCCGGTCGGCAGCAGCGTCAGCTCCGGAAAGGGCTCCCAGGAGTGAAACGGCGTCGCCAGCGCCCACGTCGCGTCCTGGGAAAGGGAGAGCGCGAAGCCGTCGCCGAGGCGCACGGCGGGTGCGGATCCGTCGGTGCGTCGCATGTACACGCCGCCGCGCGGGCCGCCTCCCTGCCCGAGCTCGGTGAACAGCAACGTGCGGCCATCGAGGGAGAGATCCACCGGCGACGAGAAGTCGAGCCAGGAGAGAATGCGCTCCTGCTTCGCGTCGGGAGCGCGACCGAGCAGCTCGGTGTGGCTGGTGCCGAAGCTCACGAGGACGCGTCCGTCGCGAGAGATGTCCAGGAGCCGCGCGAACTCGGAGAAGTGCGTGATGAGGCGCTGCCGGCCCGAAGTCGTGACACCGTACAGCGACAGGTGTATCTCGGCGTTGCTCGCCGGGAACCAGATCTCGTCGCCCTTCGGGGTCCAGGCCAGCGTGTCTCCGAACCGCCAGCTGCTGGAGAGGGTTCGTTTCCTTCCGGCGCGGTCGACCACGTGTATGCCGTGATCCAGGAAAGCGACCAGGTCGCCCTGCGGCGACACGCGCGGGTTGTACATGGAAGCGTCCTCGGCGAGCACCGTTCCGATCGGGTACTCCAGACGCCTGTGTCCCTCGACCTCGCGGATCACGGCCAGCTCCTTGCCGTCCGGAGACCAGTCCGCTCCCTGCACGTGCTCGAGGACCTCGCGGGGAGCACCCCCGGCGAGGGGTACCCGCGCCAGCGTCCCCAGGCTCTGCCCGGAATAGACGAGTGGATTGCGGCCCAGGAGGATCGCCAGCTCTCCGGAGGAGGAGATCGAGAGGATGTCGGCGTCGGGCAGCTCCAGCGGTCGAGACTCGGGGCTGCTCGGCCTCATCGAATAGAGCTGGATCGGACTGCCTTCCCAGGTCGCGCCATACACGATCGTCTGCCCATCGGGGGCGATCCGCGCCCCCCAGGTGGAACCTCGGCGGAAGGTCAGCCGCTGGAAGGAAGGGCCGGGGCCGCGGGCGAAACCGCGACCCAGGATGAAGGCCGCGAAAACGAGCGCCGCGGCTGCGAGGGCGACGACGAAAACCCAGAGCCGCCGGGTCCGACCGACGACCGCGAATGGCTTCTCGCGCACGACCGGCAGCGCTGACAGCGCCTCCAGTGCGAACGCAACGTCGCGCGCGGACTGAAAGCGGTCCTCGGGCCGCTTCTCGAGACAGCGCCGCACGATCCTGTCGAGGACGGACGGAACCTCCCGGTTCTCGATGCTCAGGTCGCTGGGATCGACGTTGAGGATCGCGGTGATGGTGTCGGCGGACGTGTCTCCCCGGAAAGGATTCCGGCCGGCCAGCATTTCGTACAGGACCGTGCCCAAGGCGAAGAGGTCGGCGCGATGGTCCGACGGACGCCCGCGAACCTGCTCGGGTGCCATGTAGCCCGCCGTGCCCAGGACGGCGGCGGGACCGGTGAGATCGGATTTCGTCTCGTCGCCGAGAGCGTGGTCGGTGTCCAGCGCGGGTCGCAGCTTCGCGAGGCCGAAGTCGAGGATCTTCACGCGACCGTCCTTCGTCACGCACACGTTCTCGGGCTTCAGGTCGCGATGGACGATGCCCTTGTCGTGAGCGGCGGCGAGCCCCTGGGCCAGCTGGACGGCGTAGTCGAGGGCTTTGCGGGTGGGCAACCTGCCGAAGCCCAGAGCCTGACGCAGCGTCCGGCCCTCCAGCAGCTCGAAGACGATGTAGGGCGCGCCCTCATGGACACCCGTGTCGAAAACGGTGAGCAGGTTGGGGTGGCTGAGCGCGCCCGCCGCTCGCGCCTCCTGCTCGAAGCGGCGGAGCCGATCGTGGTCGGAGCCCAGGTGCGCGGGCAGCATCTTGACCGCCACCTCGCGGCCGAGGCGCGGATCGCGCGCGCGATGGACCTCGCCCATGCCGCCGGATCCCAGGAGGCCCAGGACCTCGTAGGGTCCGATGCGAGCGTCGTATGCGATGCGGCCGGCCGCGTCTCGACGGGCGGGCGTCATCGGGCCTTCGGTCGGAGGTGGACCGGCTCGCCCCGCCTCAGGAGCTGGCGGGTCCCGGAGTCGAGCTCGAACTCGCCGAACGTGACGCCCACGGCGCTCCCGCGGGTTAAGCGCGGAGATTCCGCGAACTCTCCGTGGCGTCGGAAGGGTACCGCCCGGTGTTCCGCGACGCAAGGATGACCCCCCAGGCAGGGGGCGGGGGCACGCGGGCGCGGTTCCGACCGGGCTTCGGAAACGAGGGCTACTTCTTCAGGTTCGCGGCGAGGAAGGCGGTGGACCGGCTCCAGGCGTCCTTGGCGGCGGCCTCGCGGTAGCCGCCCCAGGGGTTGTTGACGTTGGCGAACGCGTGGGGGGCGCCGTCGTAGATCTTGACATCGATCGACTTGCCCGCCTTCTTCATCGCCGACTCGAAGGCCCGGACCTGGTCGGGAGACGGACCCTTGTCGTCACCGCCGTAGTTGCCGAGCACGGGCGCCTTGATCGCGTTGATGGCCGCGGGATCGGTGGGGGGCGCGCCGTAGTAGGCGACGGTGGCGGCGAGCGTCGGCTCCTTGGTCGCGAGCTCCAGCGACCAGTGGCCGCCGAAGCACCAGCCGATCGAGCCGATGCGGTCCTTCTTCACGTCGCTGCGGCCCTGCAGGTACGCGTAGGCGGCCTTGAGGTCGCGCTCGACGCGATCCGCGGGGGCGCCCATCATGAGCTGGTGCGCCTCCTCCTGCTTGTCGGTGACCTTGCCGCGGTAGAGGTCGGGAGCGAGGGCGACGTAGCCCTCCTTGGCGAGGGCGCGGGCCTGGTCCTTTACCCAGTCGTTGAGCCCCCACCACTCCTGGATCACGACGACGGCCGGAAACGGCCCCTTGCCCTCGGGCTTGGCGAGGAAGCCTGACGCCTGCTCGTCGCCGCTCTTGAAGGTCACGGGCTCTTCCGCGGCTCGGGCCGGCGACACGATCCCGACGAGAACGGCGGCCATGGCGAGTCGAAGAATCATGGGGAGGGTTCCTTTCTGGACTCTTGCGAGCCGCGAGGTCAGTGCGCGGTCTGGAGCTCGCCGGTTGCCGTCCCCCGGGCCCGCGTCTGCTCGGCCCGGCGGCGCAGCACCGCGGCCACGATCACGAGCAGCTCGAAGGCCACGAAGCCCCCGACGTACGCGTAGCCTCCGGAGCCGAAGCCGTAGGAGTGCAGACCGGTCCCGAGCACGAAGTTCACGCCGTACCAGGCCATGAGGACACCGAGGTAGCCCACGATCGAGCCCACGGCCATCCCGAAGTCCTTGATCCAGCCGACGAGCCGGCCGTGCAGGATGGCGAGGTAGCCGAGGAGCGCGATGAGCGCCCACGTCTCCTTGGGATCCCAGCCCCAGAACCGCCCCCAGGAGTACGAGGCCCAGACTCCGCCGAGGGCGGTGCCGACGGCGAGGAAGAGCGTCCCCACCTGCAGCGCGCGGTAGAGGAAGAGCGAGAGCGACTTGAAGAGCGACTCGCGCTTCGGCGCGAAGAAGTAGAGGCCGAGGTTCAAGTGCCCGAGGCCCATCGCGAGCGTGAACGCCGCGTAGCCGAGCGTGATCGTGAGCACGTGCACGGTCAGCCACATGTTGTCGCGGAGGACGGGAACGAGAGGCTCGATCGACCCGTCGAGGATGGGCACGTTGTCGGCGAGGATGAGGCAGATGACCGCGAGCCCGGACGCGCAGGCCGCGAAGTAGCGCACCTTGTAGACGGCCTCGAAGACGAGCGCGAAGAGCATGGCTCCCCAGGCCACCCAGATCACGGACTCGTACATGTTCGTGACGGGCGGGCGACCGGAGATCATCATGCGGAGCACCATGCCGTAGGCGTGCATGACGAACGCGGAGACGACGAGCGCCATCCCCGCCCACGACGCGGGGCGCGACGCGAGAGGGAAGCTCGCGAGGAGGGCGAGGAAGCCCAGCAGGTAGAGCAGCCACGCCGTGCGGAAGGGCTTGGCCTGGTTGTAGTGCACCTCGACCGCGATGTCCTTCTCGGACGGGTACACCGAAGGCGCCATCTCCGCCAGCCGCCGTCCGAGCGCGGCGGAGGCCGTGCCGACGTTGGCCTTGTCGCCGTCGCGATACGCGACCACGAGGGCGGTCACGAGCGTCTTGACGCGCTGCACCTGCGGGACGTCCGCTTTCTCGAGGTCGGCGAGCGAGAACCACGTGGCGCTGGGGTCGTTGGGATGGGGGACGACGCGGACGCTCTCTCCGGAGAAGATCCCGGAGAGGAGCGAGAGGCTCTCGTAGAGCTCGGAGATCTCGCGCTCCACGGGGTCGAGCTTGGCCTCCCGGTCCTTGCGCATCTTCTCGTGGACGGCGTCGGCCGCCTTGAGGAAGCCGTCGTGGGTGACGAGCTCGTTGAAGGTGTAGAGCGCGTCGCTCTTCTCCGGGAGGCCCGCGGCCTTGCGGAGGCCGGCGTGCGTCACCTTGATCATCCTCTCCTCGCGCCAGCGCGCGGGGTCGGAGATCATGGCGAGGATCCACTCTGTGGGGTCGAGGCCCTTCACCCGCTCGAAGCCGAAGGGCTTGGCTCCGGTGAGGCGGCGCGCCGTCTCCCGCGCGAAGGTGTCGAAGGGCTTGATGCGCCCGCCGTCCTGGACGGCGAGCCGGCGGAGCGGATCGAGCTCAGGCCCCGCCTGGAGCGGGCTGGGCAGGAGCAGGGCGAGGAGGCACGGGCTCAGGAGGAGAAGGCGCTTCATTTCGGCTCTCCCGTTCGCGTTTTGCCGCGAGGGCCCGCGCGGCCTGCCGCCGGGCCAGGTACGGCTTCACGTAGAACATCCAGATGACCCCCGTGCCGATGAGGACGACCCCGAGGTAGACGAGGGGCAGCCCCGGCGCGCGGGCCACGGAAAAGATCGACATCATGGGCGTTCCTTCGACGTAGGACGCCTGGAAGAAGATGTAGCCCCGGTAGTGCATCGGGTTGTTCATCGAGATGTGGTGCTCGGAGACGCCCTGCTCGGCGTCGTCCACGCGGACCCAGCTCTCGTAGGTCGCGGCCATCGACGAGCCCGGGTACTTGTCGGAGTTGAACTTCAGCAGGGTGACCTTGAAGGGCAGCGCGGCCTCGGGCGCGCGGTAGGCGACGCTCACGCGGTTCGGCCCGAAGCGGAGCGTGCGCGCCTCCGTCCACAAGATCCATTCCGGCTCGCTTCGCGCCGCCTTTCCTTCCAGGTGGACGCGGACCGCGGACATCCGGCGCTCTTCCTTCGCCGGGACAGGCGCGGGAGCGACCGTGCGCTGCATCGCGGCGCTCTCGAAATACTTGTCCACGGTGACGCCGAGCGCCGGCCACCCCGTCGGGATCGCCTGGCCCACCTCCACCTTGCCCACGACGGGACCGCCCGAGCTTCCGGTGGCGGCGAAGCGAAGCGCGCCCGACGGTCCCTGGACGAAAGACAGATGGTTGCGGCCTTCCGCGTGGCGCAGCAGCTCCTGCGCCTCGTTCTCCGTCTCCGCGGTGTGGAAGCCGAACGAGACCATCCCGAGATCGAGATGGCTGCGCGAGGGCTCGTCGGGCGCGAGCCAGGCATCCTGCGTCGCCATCGGCGCCTGCACCACGAGGTGGAGCGCGGGGACGCCCGCCTCCGCGGGGGCGAAGCTCTCGCGCACCTCGACGTGGGGCTCGAAGGCCTCGGCCACGAGCGTGACGTCGCTGCCCGGGACCGAGAAAAGCAGCTCGCGGCCGGGGCGCGGAGGCCGCTTCTCGAAGGCGACGGGGAATGAGCCGTGGGCGCCGGTGGCGGGGATCGACACGTGCAGCGCCTTCTCGAGCAGCGACACGCGGTCGGAGGTCTCGCCCTCGTAGAGGGGCATGTTCGAGTCGAGCCCGCCGTGGAGCGAGATGAGCGAGCCGGCGAGGAGGCTCAGGATGCCGACGTGGGCGATGACGAACCCGATGTGGTGCTTCTTCCACGGCCAGCGGCTGATCATCACCGCGAAGATGTTGATCCCGAGCAGGACGAGGATGCCCGCAAAGGCCGGGGTCATGTAGATGTCGCGCTGGACGGCGGGCGTTCCGTGCTCCATCTCGTAGAACGTCGCGTAGGCACAGGTGCTGGCGAGCGTGAGCATGACCACGACGGCGAGGCGCAGCGAGGCCAGGACGTCGAGGACACGAGAGGCGATCGTCGTCTGCTCTGGCATTGGCATTCCGGGGCCGTCAGGCGGGGTGGGCGGTCCCGCGGGGCCTGAACTCAGGACAAATTCTAGGTTTCGATCGGCAAAGGTGTCAATGAAACAAAAGGACCATTCCGCCCAGGAGCGCCTCGGTTGACGCACGGGACGAGCGACCCCTAGAATCCTGCTGCGACTCCATGAGCACGCTGCGGCTGGTTCCCGCCTCGGGGCTGCCCTCCTCCATTTCGACCATCGAGATTTCCGCCGCCGAGACCATGGTGGGGCGCGAGCCCGGCTGCGACGTGCTCCTCTCCGACGGCTCGGTGTCGCGCAAGCACGCCAAGATCGAGAGGCGGGGCCACGTCTGGGCCGTGGTGGACCAGGGCAGCGCCAACGGCACCTACGTGGACAGCCAGAAGGTCGGCGAGGCGGTCCTGAAGAACGGCCAGGAGCTGCGCTTCGGCACCGTGGCCTTCCGCGTCGACCTGCCTCCCGACGACATGGACGTGACGGTCGCGGCGAACACGCCGGAAGCCACCCTCCTGGCGACGCCGGCCCTGGGCGTGCCCAAGGCGTCTCCCCCGCCGCCTCCCCTTCCCAAGGCCGCTCCCCCCCCAACCCCGCCCGCCGCGCCCCCGCCGCCGCCCAGCGCGGCTGCCGCCAAGGAGCGCTTCCGCGGCGCGGGGTCGCCCGCGTCGGCTCCCGTCCCCCAGATGTCCGCCCCGCCGCCGGCGAGGAAAGGCCGCAGCCCCTTCTTCTGGATCACGGCCGGCTGCTGCGGGTGCTTCCTCCTCGTCCTGCTCCTCGCGGGCGGCCTCACCGGCGGGCTGTACGTCTTCACGCAGGGGGCGGCAGAGGGAGCGCGCACTACATTGCGCCAGATCAAGGGCGGCGACATCGACGGCGCCTACGCCGGGCTCGCCCCCTCGCTGAAGGCGGAGATGAGCCGCGAGGAGTTCGAGGCGCTCGTCGAGCGGCATCCCGGGCTGAAGAGGAATGCCGACGCCACGTTCTGGAGCCGCTCCGTGACGAACGACCGCGCAACCCTCTCGGGAGTGCTCACCCCCGACGGCGGCGGCACCCCCGAGCGCGTGACGATCGAGCTGCGCCGGGAGGGCGGCGTCTGGCGTATCACGCGTTTCAAGTTCGACGACTCGCAAGAGGGCCGAGGCGAAAGCCTCCGTCGTTCCCCAGCGGCCTGATCGTTCGTCTCCCAGTGAGCACCACCGACTATCCCGAGCCCGTCGAGGTTCGCCACGAGAAGGGCGCGCGGCGTCTCGTGGTCGTGTGGGACGACGGGCACGTCTCGCCCTTCCCCCTGGACTACCTGCGGAGCTGGTGCCCGTGCGCGACCTGCCAGGGACACGCCCCCACCGCCCGCTACCTCGACCTGACGGGCCAGGACGTCGTGCACCTCGAAGGCGTCGGCAACTACGCGATCGCGCCCACGTGGGCCGACGGCCACAACACCGGCATCTACAGCTTCAAGATGCTGCGCGCGCTCTGCCCCTGCGAGGCCTGCGGGGGACCGAAGGGTTAAGGCCGGGCCGTTCATTCATGGACCCCCCACCCTGTCCCTCCCCACGTAGGGCAGGGGATCGCTCGTTACGCGCCCGGCCCCGCGTCTACCCGGTAACGGGTTTGATCCGCCACTTCGGCGATCGCGCGCTCGTAGTCCTCCGAGTCCAGGTAGCGCCGCACGTCGTGCGAGATCGCGGCCACCATCTCCGCGGGCTCCCACGAGACGACCGTCCCCGCGGGCTCCTCGCGCACGCGTCCCTGCTCGACGGCCCACGAGGCCTCGGCCATCGCCAGCGGGGCGAGGTCGCGCCTGAGCGCCCGGAAGCGGCCCGCACGCGCGGGGGAGATGAAGCGGAACGCCGGTGCATAAATGAGCGCGTTGTGGAAGTACTCTGGGAAGTTCAGCAGGCCGTCCTTGCCCCAGTCCTCCGCCCACACGAGAAGCCGCTCGTAGACGGCGCGGGCGAGGCCGAGGCCGGGGTGGTCCTGCCCCGGCAGCTGCGGACGGTCCGCCGCGAACGGGCGGTCGGGATCCTGTAGCGTCAGCCAGTTCATGGACAGGAAGGACAGCACCTCGAGCCCGAGGCGGCCGCGCCGCGGCTCCTTGAGGAGCGTCGTCGCCTCGGTGAGCCGGAGGTCCACGAGCGTCTTCGTCCCCCCCGCGGGGATGATGCGGAGGCGGTGCTCGCCCGACTCGACGCTCGTTCGGAGCTGCACGCGCACGAAGCCGCGCGCGGCGAGGGCGGCGAGGATACCGGCGTCTTCGAGCTCGCGGCGCAGCGCCTCCGGATCGAGGCGGCCCAGGAAGAGCGACGTGCGGACGGGCGCCGCCGCTTCCAGCTCCGCCGGCCGCAAGTCGACGAAGCCGCGGCGGAGGGGGGCCACTTCAGGCGCTCTCGGGCGCGACCGCAGAGGCGGGCTCGAGGTGCACGACCACGTCCACGATCTCGGGGTGGGCGCGCATGATCGCCTCCTCGATGCGGTCCGCGACCTCGTGCGCGGCGTGGAGGCTCATGCCGCCGTCCACGTGCACGCAGAGGTCCACGTAGACCGCGTCGCCCGCGCCCCGCGTCCGGATGTCGCGGGAGGAGCGCACCTCCGGGATCTCGCGCAGCACGCTCTCGATCGCCTCCGCCGGCAGCGCGGCGCGGTCGGTGAGGACGTTGAACGCGGCCACGAGGATGCGCGAGGCCTGCCACGCGATCACCCCCGCGATGCCGATCGCCACGACGGCGTCCGCCTGGGGCAGCCCGAGACGACCCACCGCGAAGGAGAGGATGACGCCGAGCGAGACGAGGAGGTCGGAGCGGGTGTGGGCGGCGTCGGCCACGAGGTAGGCGCTGCCCAGGCGGTGGCCCTCCTGCGCCTCGTATCGGGAGACGAAGAAGTTCACGGCGAGTGTGGCGACCATGACCGCCCAGTTCGCGACTCCGATGGCGGGAGGCTCGCTGCGACCCGTCCGCGCGAGCGCGCCCACGGCGATCTGTCCGGCGAGGAGCAGGAGCGCCCCCCCGATCACGAGCGTCGCCGCGGTCTCGAACTTGCGGTGCCCGTAGGGGTGGCCGGAGTCGGGGGGCCGGTACGCGAACGCCGCCACCACGAGGCCGATGACGTTGTTCGACCCGTCCACCAGGCTGTGGTAGCCGTCGGCGACCATGGCCAGGCTGCCCGTGAGCGTCCCCACCAGGACCTTCGCCCCGCTCACGGCGAGATTCAGGAGGAGGGTGATCCACAGGACGCGGCGGACGCCGCTGCGCGTGACTTCGACCGCCGACGCCATCGCTACTTCATTATTTCATCCGCGCGCCCTTCTCCTCGGTCGCGAAGATCCAGCCCACGATCTTCCCGGGCTGGATGAGCCCCTCCGCGCTCCAGAACTGCCGGTCGCGGAGGAAGCGCGAGGAGGACTCGTCGGCGGGGATGCCGTCGATGTCGACTTCGATGCGCGTGAAGCGCTCCTTCCAGCGCTTCATGTTCTCCTCGCGGAGGTCCACCCATCCCGCGTGGGCCCAGGCCTCCACGCCCTCCGCGGTGATCTCGAACGTCTGGCCGGCGGTGGTGGCCGCGGGGATCTTGCACTCGGGGCCGCGCAGGAGCGCGCCCTCCGGGAGAAGGATGGGGATGCCGATGGAGACGATCTGGCTCCGGTACTCGTCGTCCGAGCCCAGCTCCTCGAGCGTCCGGAGCGACATCTCGGCCGCAGAGGCGTCCTTGACGACGCCCATCGTGCCGAAGGTGCGGCGGAGGATGTCGGCCTCGAAGAGGAGCTTGGACAGCCGGGGCGGGCCGAGGTTCTCGAAGGCGACGCTGCGCACGTCGTGCTTGTTCTCGAGCTCCCGTAGCTTTTCGAGCGCCCAGTGCCGCATGAGGCCGGCGCGGTACGTCGGCCCCATGACCGCGTTGTCGAGCGCGTTGATGACGTCGTGGCCGGTGTTGCCGCCCCCGAGCTCGTGCGCCACCACGTCCGCGATCTCCTCCGGGGTCACGAACTCCATCTGCTCGCTCGTCGTGATCGCCGCGAACTCCTCGAGCGAGAAGATGCCGTTCTCCCCGGTGTCGATGAAGACGCTCTCCAGGTTCCTTCCGACCGGATGGTCGTGTTGCGGGTCCAAGGGGCGGAACCGCTCGCCGGGTTGGAGGAAGACCGCGTTCACCGGATCCGCGTCGTGGAGGGGAACGGGCCGGCCCCCGCGGCGGATCTCGCCGTAGCCGATCCTCTTCCAGGCGATGGCGGCCGCGGGCTTGATCTCCTTCGTGATCGGGCCACCCGGCGTGCGCGCCATCAGGAAGAGGAGGAGCGTGTGCGCGCCCGCGAGCGCGCTCTTGGACAGGAGCTGCCGTGACGGCTTCTCCTCGGAGTGCGTGTAGGGAATGTTGAGCCCCATCCCGCCCGTTCCCGAGGTCCCGATCTTCAAGTACGCCCGCGTGCCCGCCTTGACCATCGCCTGGTAGAGCACCTGCACGTGCCGGATGAGCTGGGGGACGTGGCCGGTGACGAGCAGCATCTCCAGGCTGTCCCTGAGGTCCGCTCCTTTCTGCAGCGCGTCCCAGGCGAGCCGTCCCGTCTTGTAGACGTCCTGGTAGGCGATGCCGGTGGCGGTGTTGACCGCGTCCACTATGATCTCCGGCTGCTCGCGGGTCACGAGCTGGTAGAGGTAGTACTCGGCAGCCGCCGCTTCCGACAGCGGCTCCACCAGGCTCTCGATGAAGCGCCGGCGGCGCGCGGGGTCGCCGTACACCTTGTCGCGCGGCTCGTCCTTCCAGTCGGCGAACGTGAAGACGTCGCCCCAGGCTGCCGTGAGCTCGACTTCTCCGCGCTCGACCTCGAGGGCGCGCACTGCATCTTCCGCTTCCCGCTGCGTGAGCGAGAGGAGGATCAGCCGGCGCGGCGACTCGCGCAGCAGGCGTCGCGCCACCGCCTGCCCCACCAGGCCGTACC
>JBKPBQ010000612.1:0-8363 GCA_046726955.1 Acidobacteriota bacterium | reverse complement strand
CGCTGCGGACGATCGAGGCGGTGCTCGCAATCACGGCGAGCGCTTCCGGTCAGAACTCGACGACCGCCTTGCCCGGCTCGAAGCGGACGCTGCGCACGTCGTAGGGCAGCCGGAAGGGCGCGTTGATGTCGAACCCCGCGGGGTTCTCCGACGTGCGGGTGGACGCGCTCACGATCTGGGCGAGCATCGACCGGGGCATGGAGTAGCCGGAGAGGCGCAGCTCCTCGACGTCGATCGTGCCCTGGCCGTCCTTGTTGCGCAGGCGGCCGCGCAGCTCCACCGGCACGGATCCTCCCAGGAGTCCGCCGAAGACGCCGAGCGATCCCTTGATGGGTAGCCGCTGGAGGTCCACGAGCGCGCGCGCCGCCAGCCGCTCGCTCTCGAAGTGCACGTCGAGGTCGGTGACGCCCTTGAGCATCCGCGACCCGAGCGTCAGGTTCAGGTACGAGTTGAGCTGCGCTTCCGTCACCTGCACCGTCTGCCGAGGCACGGGCTTGCCCGTGCGCCGCAGCTCCTCGACCTCCTGGATCTTGCGGGCGAGCGAGTCCGCCTCGGCCCAGGAGAGCCCGGCTCGCGGCGGAGCGGGACGGACCTCCGCGGCTGGCGGGGCCTGGGGCCCGAGGAAGAGGAGCGCCAACGACACCGCGACCTTCATCTTCCCAGTATACGCACCGGAGTTGAGCTGGGGGTGCTGTGGTCGCACCCCCCAGACCCCCCGCTCGCCCCGCCGCGAGCTTGTCCCCCGAACGGGGGATGAATCGAGCTGCGCTCGCCGCTCTTGCTGTTTGCTGAAGGGGCGACCGGGCGTGCTATCCTCCGCGCGCCTCGTTCCTTGAAGACCGAAGAGGTGCTGGCCGAGCTCGCTCGCGTCCTCTCGCCCTACGTGGGGGCGACGATGGCGGAGGCCTCCGCGCGCGCCCAGTGCCAGAAGCTCGGGCTCGCCGGCCCGACTCTCGACAAGGAGCAGATCGCAGCCCTCATCACGAAGCTCGGCTCCGGTCTGACCGTGTTCGTGGGACGGCAGAAGAGCCAGGCCGTCGTCGAGGAGATGCGCACGGCCCTCGATACGGGAGGTGCCAAGTGACGCGAAGCCAGCTCGCGCTCGTCGTCTTCGGGGTGGTCGTGGCCGCCATCTTCGCGGGGCAGACCGTTCCCGCGCTCGCCCCTGTGTACCGCGACGTCTTCACCGACACGGTCCTCCTCCGCCTCGGCGCCGTGACCAAGCTGCTGTTCCTCTTCCTGGCCTGGCGCGGGGCGGCGAGGATCGCAAACGGCCTCGAAGCCGACAACCCGGCGCGACGCCCGTGGAGGCAGTTCGCCATCGGGCTGCTCCTCTTCGCGCTTGGCCAGGGGGTGCTGAGCACCTACCAGCTCGTGACCGGCCAGAGCCCGTATCCGTCGCCCGGGGACATCTTCTTCCTCGCCGCCTATCCGGTCCTGGTCCTGGCCACCATCGGCCTCATCCGCGCCTATCGGGACTCCGGATACCCGGTGGGCAGCGCGAGCGAGCGCGCGGGGATCGCCATCGGCCTGGCCATCGTGTTTACCGTGCTGGGCGTGCTCCTTCTCCGCCCGATCCTCCAGGGAGGCGGCCCGCTGCTCGAGCGGCTGCTCACCGCCGGCTATCCCGCGCTCGACTTCGTCCTGCTGATCCCGGTGCTGCTCCTGCTCCGGATCTCGTCGCGGTTCCGCGGGGGGAGCATCTTCCAGGCCTGGGCCGCGCTCCTCGCCGGGCTCATCGCCCTCTGCGCGGCCGACATCCTCTACGCGTACTTCGCGGTCATGGACGCGCACCAGCTCGAGCCGCTGGTGGACGCGGCCTACGTGCTGGCGTACCTGCTGGTCGCCCTCGGCACCGAGGGCCAGCGGCAGCTCCTCGTCGCGTAGTCTGTCGTAGCTGAAGTACGCGTACGACTACGTGTACGAGCACGGGTACGAGCACGGCCACTGGTGCGACCACGACACGTTTCTTTCGTGGGAGACACCTGGTTGCAGGAGTCGGCCTCAGCGAGAAAGGAGGACGCACATGCGGCGTCTGAACGGAGTTCTTCGTCTTGTGGACGTGTCGGTCGTGCTGGTCGGGGCCTCACTGCTCATCCCCCAGCCGGCGACCGCGGCAGAGAGGAAGAAGGCGCGATCCGCGTACTACCTGACGAAGACGGAACACGCCGGCGATTCGGTACTGACGGCCTGCGCGGCCGGCTTTCACATGGCCTCGCTTTGGGAGATATTCGACCCGTCGAACCTCCGGTACGACACCGTGCTCGGACAGACGGCCGACGACGCGGGCTCCGGTCCCCCGACCCGTCATTTCGGTTGGATTCGTACCGGCGCCGGCTCGGGTTCCAGCGGCATCCCTGGAGAGTCCAACTGCAGGGCCTGGACGACCGCGGATCCGTCCACGGCGGGAACGATCGCCGCGCTCGCCAGCGATTGGGGTGAGAGCCTCTTTCTCACCGACCCATGGCAGGGGGGCAGTGCGCTTTGCACCGCGCCGCAGCCCGTGTGGTGCGTGGAGGACGAGTGAGCGGTGACAGGCTCAGTTCGATGCGCGCTTACGAGCCCGCGATCAGCCGCGCCCCCTCGTTGTTGGGGTCGGTCTCGAGGATGCGCCGCGCTTCCGCCCGCGATTCCGTGTCCCGGCCAAGCTCCTTGAGGAGGACAGCGAGCTCGAGCCTCACGGAGGGATCGTCGCGGCACCAGAGCGACATGCGCATCTCGCCCACCGCCTTCTCGCGCTCGCCGCGGCGCCGCAGCGCGCGGGCGAGCAGCAGGTGGACGCGAGGCGCGTGCGGGTCGAGGTAGGCCGCGCGCACGAGCTCGGCCTCCGCCCCTTCGAGGTTCCCGGCCTCCGCGAGTGTCGCCGCCCGGCTCACGTGGGTGGCCGCGACCTCCGCGTCGCTGCGGCGCTCGCTGTCCAGGAGAAGCGCCCTCTCCGAGGTCTGGATGCGCTCGAACCGCCGCGTGAGGTCGGCCGCGGCGAGAGCCTCGTAGGACGACGTGGCGAGCGACAGCGCCCTCCACTCCTCTTCGGCCTGGGCGTCGCGGCCGGCCTTGCGCAGCGCCCAGGTGAGGAGCAGGCGCGCCTGGTGGTCGCGCGGCTCGTCCTCGACGACGCCCTTGAGCCAGAACGCGCTGGCGTCACCGTCGCCCTCCACGAGCAGCGCCCAGCCCAGGTTGAAGGACAGGTCCGTGGACGAGGGCTCGAGGTCCACCGCCTGACGAAAGACGGCGGAGGCTCGCGGGCTCGCGCTCTTGAGGCGCAGCAGCGCGGCCGCCTGGTTGCTCAGGGCTCCCGCGGTCGCTTCCTCGCGAACGAGCGTGCCGCAGAGGTCGGCGGCCTCGCGATACCGGCCGAGCTGCAGCAGCGCGACGCCGCGCAGGAACCGGGCGTTGCGGGAGTATGGCGACGCCGCGTCCACGCGAGCGAACGTCTCGAGCGCGTCCGTCCACTCGCGCGCCTCGAGCTGGGCGCGGCCGAGCGTGATCCGCGCGTCGTCGTATCCGGGGTGGAGGGCGAGCGCCCGGTTCAGCTGCTTCAGCCGGACGGCGGGATCCGAGGCCGCGAGCCCCTCGGCGTACGCGCGCAGGGCCTCGAACGGCACGGCCCGGCGCTGCGCCTGGAACTCCTCGCGGCTGCGCGCCGGCGGCGTGGGCCCGGAGAGCGCAATGTCCCAGGCGAGCGCGTGGACGAGGTCGGCCAGGGTCTCGAGCGGACCGGTGGCGATGAAGGGCGCCGACAGCTCCGCGCGGTCGAGGTCGAGCAGGCGCAGCGAGAGACGGAGCTGGGGATCGGCCCACTCGTACGTGCCCACGACGAGGCGCGACGCGCCGAGCGCTTCCGACAGCCGGATGGCGGTGGCCCGGCTCGTGGTCGCGGCCGCGGGCAATCCGAGCGCCTCCTGCGCGCGCAGCCGGTCGCCGCGGTCCACCGCGGGCACGCCGAGGAGCCCGAGGGCGCGCGGCAGCGCATCGGACACGGCCTGGCCGATCCAGCCCGCCTCGGGAGAGGCGGCTGCCGGCTCCAGCGGCGCGACCACCACCACTCCCGCCGGCGAGGCCGCCAGCAGGAGCGCTGCGAACAGGATCACGCGGGCAGCTCGATCCGCCTCGGAGGCCGCACCCAGGCGTGGGCCCCGAACTCCTTGCGCAGCTGGAAGCCGAGCGTCGTGTAGAGCCGGTGCGCGCGCGTGTTGTCCACGGTGACGGAGAGGCTCGCCGACGACAGCCCCTGCCGGCGGAACGACGACAGCGCCGACGTCACGAGCACGGTGCCGAGGCCCCGCCCCTGGATCTCCCGGCGCACGGAGACCTGGCAGACGTGGCCGTTCCTCTTCGATAGGTGGCTCGCGAGGAGGACGCCGAGCGGGCCCTCCGGACCCTCGGCGAGAAGAGACGCTTCCGCGTCGAAGCGTCCGCACCCCGCGCGCAGCACGAGCGTGTCCACGAAGCCGCGGCAGAGGGCCGGCGTCGCGTAGGTCAGGTTGAGCGCGGCGTCGACGCTGCCGCGATGGCTCTCGTGGATGATGTCGGCGGCGGCGGCGAGGTCGTCGCGACGAACGGTGCGCAGCTTGAAGCCGTGCTCGGGCACCGTCACCGGCTCGCGGAGGTCGCGGACGAGGTAGTGGCGGGCGCGGCTGCGGAAGCCCGCCCGCTCGAACCGGCGATTCGCCCCGGGCGCGGTGGAGAACAGCGTCTGGCACTCGACACGGTCGTTGCCGGGCTGGGCCTGGGCCTCCGCGACCACCGCGTCGAGCAGCTCCTCCTCGATCCCGCGGCCGCGCTCGGCCTCCGTCGCGAAGAGCGACCCCACGATGGCGCGGCCGGAGTCGAGCATGTAGTAGCAGTACGCGAGGGCGCGCTGGCCGTCCTCCACGACGCGGCCGGTCAGCGAGCGCCGCTCCACTCCGCTCGCCACCGCGGAGGAGACCTCCTTGTAGTCCCAGAGTAGCTCCTCCTCCCAGTGCCCCATCTCCTCCTCGAGAAGGGGCCGGAGGCTCCGCGGCGGGACCTCATGCAGGGGGCGAGTCCGCACTCCTCCTCCGTCGGCCCTCGGACTCGAGAAACGAGCGCAGCCTCAACTCGTCGGCGGCGGACAGGCTCAGGAACTTCAGCCCGGCGAGGTACCGCGGCTGGCTCTCGGGAAGCGAATCGCCGTCGAGGCTCGTCTCCACCACTCGCACCTTGACCGCGAGCGGCGCGCCGTCGAGCGGCAGGGCGAGGTCCAGGATCGCTCCCGGGTCGAAGGCGGCGTCGCCGCGCACGAGGCAGCCGCCGAGCGCGAGGTCGATGACGGTGACCGAGCGCGGCGACCGGCCGGCGAGCGAGGCGTCGAGCGCGACGGCCATCCGCGGCGCCCGGCGACGGCTCGCGTCTTCGCCCGCGGCGAAGGACCTGGGATCCGAAGGCATGTATCCACGAATGATATCAGGGGCGACACGCGTCGGGCTCGGCGGCGCGCGACGGCTCGGCGATCGCACCGCCTCCGCTACCATGGGGACGATGACGACGCCCCGTGGGATCTGGGTACCCGCCGCCTTCTTCGCGGTCTCGGGAGTCCTCGAGATCGGCCTCGGGGTCGCCGACGCGCCCCGGCCCCTGACGTTCTGGCCGATCTGGGAGGCGCTCGGACGCGGCCTCTTGTGCCTCCTCCTCGCCGCCGGTCTCTGGTCCCGCCTGGCGCTCTGCCGCTCGATCGCGATGGTCTACTGTTTGGCCGCCGTGACGACCTATGCCGTCGTCATCGGGATGGCCTTCGTCCAGGCCCCCGTCCGGTTCCCCCTTTCCGTGATGGTCCTGAGCGTCTTCCAAGTGCCCTCCTGCGCTCTCCTTTTTCCCTTTCTGCGCTCCCCGGAGGCCTCCCGCCTCTTCCCTCGTCCCCTGTTCGGCAGGTGAGCCCCCACCTTGTCCGCGAGAGCGGCAATCCCGTATAATCCGAATTCGCAGAACCGTTTGGAGGAAAAAGTGTCGGGCACGGCCGTGCGACAGGGTGCGCCGCGCAACACCAAGCGGCCCTCGCCCGTCGTCGGACCGAAGGAACGACGCGTGCCGCGCGGCGACAGCTTGGTGGCCGACATCGAAGCGAAGAGTCGGACGATTCGCGATCCTGTCGCGAAGCTGCGTTACATCCGAGAATCTCTAGCGCGGTATCAAGAGGCCGACCGCAAGGTCCAGGCGGTTCCGATCTCGCCCCTGCGCTGGCTGCTCTACCGCGTCACCAAGCTCGACCGCCTGCGTCCGCTCTACACGACGAATCCCAACGGGGCGGTGGAGTCGCCACGCCCCGTCGCCGCGCCCGCGCCCTCGTCTTCGGGCGCGGGATGGGCGATGGCGCTCGTGGCCGTGGCCGCGCTCGGGCTCGGCGCCTATCGGCTGTCCCGTCCCGCGGACGCCGCCCCGCCGCCAGCGAGCGCACCGAGCACGCTCCCCGTCGCGGAGACCCTTCCCCTCCTGCCGCAGGGCGTCGCTCCCGCGCGGATCTGGCTCGTCGAGAAGGGCGAGACCTGGGAGCTCTACAGCAACGGCCTCCGGATCGACACGAGCTACGTCGTCCCCGGCGACCCGCGCCGCTACCGGCTCTTCGACCGCAAGGCCGGCTACCAGGACGAGGTGCGCACGAAGCCGGTGGGCATCGTGTTCCACACCTCGGAGAGCGACATCTGGCCGCTCGAGGAGTCCTTCAACGAGAAGCTCCGCGACAGCAGCCAGGGCCTGCTGCGCTACCTGCAGCGCAACGCCGTCTACAACTACCTGATCGACCGCTTCGGCCGCGTCTTCCGCGTGGTGAGCGAGGAAGGCAAGGCCAACCACGCGGGCAACGGAGTCTGGACGCAGGGCGACGACGTCTACCTGAGCCTGAACAACTCGTTCCTCGGCGTCTCCTTCGAGACGCGCTGGGAGGGCGGCCAGGCGCTGCCCATCACCCAGGCCCAGCTCGCGGCGGGGCGCTCCTTGACCGACTACCTGCGGAAGAAGTGGGACATCGCCCCGGAGATGTGCGTGGCCCACGGCCTCACGAGCATGAACCCCAAGAAGCACCTGATCGGGCACCATCTCGACTGGTCGCGCGGCTTCCCCTTCGAGGCCTTCGGGCTACCGAACCAGTACGCGCACATCGTGCCGAGCGTCGAGCTGTTCGGGTTCGAGTACGACGACCGGTTCCTGAACGTCCTGGGCGAGCCCTGGCTGGGCGTGCGGGAGGCGGAGACGGCGCTCCTCACCGAGGCGACGTCCCGCAACATCACCGTGGCGGACGTGCGGAGGGAGAAGCAGCAGCTCTTCGATCGCTGGCTGGCCGAGCAGACGCGCGACCAGGAGGCGGCGGCGAAGCTCCTGGCCGCGGACCACAAGCGCGCCCAGACGGAGAAGTCGCGGCCGTCCGGCGTTCCGGCAAACGGAGGATGAGCGACATGGGCGAGAACAAGGACCAGCTCTGGAAGGTGTCGGAAGAGACTACTGACCAGATCGAGGACCTGGTCAAGACCGGCACGCACCCGATGGGGCTGGACGTGGGGACGTGCAAGATCGTGGCCTCCCGCCGCGCGGGCAAGGAGTTCCACGCCGCGGCCCAGCTCAACGCGTTCATCACGATCCCCTACTCACCGTTCACGGAGAGGACGATCCAGCAGCAGAGCAACATCCACTACTACCGCGAGGGCGACGACCTCGTGGTCTACGGGAGCGCCACCGAGCGCTTCGCCAACAACTTCAACGCGGAGAGCCGGCGCCCGATGGCGGAGGGTCTGCTGAACCCCGCGGAGAAGCAGGCGTGGCCGGTGCTCGAGGCGATCCTGACGAGCCTCGTCCCCAAAGCCCGCGTCGCCGGAGAGACTCTCGCCTTCTCGATCCCCGCGGCGCTCCCCGGCCACGAGGCGCAGCTCACGTACCACGAGGCGACGCTGCGGAAGTACCTCCAGAGCATCGGCTACAAGGCGACCGCCATCAACGAGGGGCTGGCCGTCGTCTTCTCCGAGCTCGAGGACCAGAACTTCACCGGCATCGGCATCTCCTGCGGGGGCGGGATGTGCAACGGCACGCTCGCGTTCCTGTCCATCCCCTCCACCATGTTCTCGATCGCCAAGGGCGGGGACTACATCGACCGCTCGGTGGGGCAGGTGGTGAACGAGCCGTCGACCCGGGTGAAGGTGCTCAAGGAAGAAGGCCTCGACCTCTCGCGCGCCTCGAAGGACAAGTTCGAGAAGGCCCTCGCGATATACTACGAAGACCTCGTGGAGTCGCTGGTGGAGGCGCTCAGGAAGGCCCTCTCCCGCACGGAGAAGCTGCCGAAGACGGAGAGGGCGCTGCCGATCGTGCTCTCCGGCGGCACCGCGAAGCCGCGGGGCTTCCGCGAGCTGTTCGAGAAG
>JBKPBQ010000611.1:0-8566 GCA_046726955.1 Acidobacteriota bacterium | reverse complement strand
ATCCAGGATCGGCCCCGACACGGTCTGTAGAGGGGGGGCTTGGTAGTAGCGTCCCCAGAAACCGCGGGCCACCCACCGGACACCCGGAATGCGGATGGACGCCCCCACGCGCGGGCTCCAGTTGTTCTCCGAGACCGTTCCGCCGAAATGGGTGTACCGCACTCCGCCCGTCACTGTCAGCCATTCGGCAGGCTTGAACTGGTCCTCGACGAACAGGGCCTCCAGGTCTCCGTGGAGACTCTGGCTCTGCTCGAGGCTCTGCCCACTGCCGTCGGTGGACTGCAAGCCGAAGGAGGCATGGTCACTCTGGTAGAACCCGTAGAACCCGGCCTTGAACCGGTGCCGGGCAGCCAGCTCGCTGAAGACGATCTGGCTGCCGACATAGCTGGAGTCGTGCTTGTCGGTGGGGATCGTCCTTCCGTCGCCGCCAGCGCCGAGGTAGTCCGCGCGGTTGAAATGGTAGAAGGGCGAGACGGTCAGCAAGCTGTTCCCCGACGTGTGCACCCAGGAGGCGTTCACGAAGGCGTCCCGCTCTTGCTGGACGTCCTCGATCCCGGCCTGTTGAGCGTCGGCGTCGTTCGGCACCTCATACCGGTCGCCTCGGCCAGAGGCGACGACGCGAAGCTGGTCGGCGTCGTTCAGCTTGTAGACGAGCGAGCCGAATCCGCCCAACCCGCGGGCTTCGTCGTGCAGGACCTCGGCCGTGGGCGTCGAGAGGCCGTAATCGCTTCGATTGCCGTTCACGCTCACGTAGTAGGCGAGGCGCTCCGAATGGCTGCCGGCCCGGATCTGATCGTTGGTCTGGCCGAAGGTGCCATACGTTCCGACGATCTCCGCTTCACGGTGGTACTCGAAGCCCGTCCGGGGAACGACGTTGAAGACGCCGTAGGTGCGGTCGCCGAACTCCGCGGAGTAGGCGCCGCGCTGAACCTCGAGAAAATCGATGTCCTTCGGGTCGAACTGCGGCCCGACGTTGCTCGAGATGTTGGTGTTGGGCACAGGCACGCCGTCCACCAGCCAGCTCACCTGGTGGCCGCCCCGGACGTGAAGCTGGTCGTGGGTCATGTAGGCACCCGGCGTGACGTTGACGATCATGGCCAGGCTGTTGCTCCGGTCGGCACCCGGCGTGCGATCGATGTCCTGCCGGTCCACCAGCGCAACGGGAGTTGGTGAGTCCGATCCTGGTCCCGCCGGCGCCACGACTTCGGCGGTGGCGGCGATCGGTGCGATGGAGAGCCCGATGCGGAGGGGTGGGGCGCTGTCGGAGAGGACCCGCGTGGTTTCGTCGACTGGCCTGAACCCTGGCGCCTCGACGCCCAAGCGGTAATCGCCCAGGGGCACAGCACGGAAGACGAACCCGCCCTTCTCGTCCGTCTCGGTGGCCTTCGACCACTCCGACGCCCGGCCTCGAAGCGTCACGCGCGCCCCTTTGACGGGCAACGCCTGAGGGTCGACGATGGAGCCCCGAACGTCGCCGAACACGGATGCCCCCACGGGGGCGCAGCAGAGCGCCAGGAACACAAACTGCCACACCACCCACATAGCTCGCTTCATCGACACCTCCCCGGCCAGGAACGCGGCGATTCGCCGACGCGACGACTCGCTTCAGCTCAAGCGAGCGAGCGGGGCGGGGGCGTTTCCGGGAGGCTGGCCATCGCTCGTGGCGTGTGCGCCCTCGAGGGCCAGATCCCACTGGGAGACATCTCGGGGTCTGGACAGGTGCTCTGCTGGAGTACGGCCTCCTCGGCCGACCTGACGGCGGCGATCTCGTCGCGAGCGCAGCCGTCCTGAATCCGGCAACGGGAGGCCCGGGTCTGCATCCCCGCGGGCGGCCGACAGCAGCACTTCTGGGGCGGGCAGCAGGAGCGTGCGCCGCCAGCGTCGTGCCGCCACTGGACCGAGGACACGAGCCCAAGCAAGGGATGCATCAGAAGCAGCGACAGAGCGAGGCGCCGGAACATGGCTCGCGATCAGCCTATCAAAAGGGCCGGCATCGAGGGAACTACTCCTTGCCGACGATGACGTCCGACGCCTTGATGATCGCGCTCGCGTGGTCGCCGGCCTTCAGGTCGAGCTCCTTCACGGCTTCCATGGTGATCGAAGCAGTGATCACCGCACCGCCCGCGACCGCAATCTTGACGCGGGCCGTCGTGACGCCGCCGACCACCTCGATGACCTCGCCCTTGAGCACGTTCCTGGCGCTGAGTTTCACGGATTGCCTCCCGTGCGCATGATGGCCCAACCCACGACTTTCTCGCCAGCCATTCGAGGGACTCGAAAAAGAGTCCCTTGCTTCTTTTCGGCGGGCTCGGGAGACTCGGCGAGGAGGAGGAGTCATGCGAAACGCCATCCGCCACGGTGCTCGAGGGCTCGCCGTTCTTTCCCTGCTGGTTGTCGCCGCATCGACGCCCTCGCGGGTCGAGGCGCGGTCGCCCGCCAGCGCCGCCGTGCTCCAGGAGCCGGCCCCGCCCCCGCAGAGGTGCTGTTTCACGAATCCCCGCCACACGGGCACCTGCGAAGTGACACCGGGGACGGGCGAGACGTGCGCCGGCATCCTCGCCTATCTGAACAACCCGAACTCGCAGGGCAAGACGTACTGCGGGAACACGACGATCCGCGGCGGGTGGCAGAGCGCCTCCTGCGCCTCGAAGAAGTAGCCGCCCGCTACCGGGATTCGTAGGCGGCCGCGGCGATCTCGGCCAGCACGTCGCCGAGCGCCATGACCCCTTTCATGTCCGCGCCGGCGGGGACGTGGTTGGCGAAGATGGCCAGAGCGAGACGGCGACCGTCGGCCGTCTCGAGATAACCGGCGAGACCCTTGCCGTCCACGACGTACCTCTGGTTCAAGAGATCGCCCGTGACGTGCGTCCCTGTCTTCGCCCTCAGCCTGCCGGCAGCCGGCGATTCCCGGCCGGTGTTCCAGAGCGAGCCGTCCCGGCCGAGCACCGGCAACGCTTCGCGGAACGTGACCGCCTCCTTCTGCTTGTCCATGAACGCCAGGAAGCGCACCACGAAGTCGGGACTGAAGTAGGCCTGTCCGCCGGCGCCGTCCGATTGGACGGCGGCCCCCAGGTCGAGGCCGGCCTCCGCGAGGAAGCGTTGCTCCTGCGCGAAGCCGGCATTCAGCGCCTCGTCGCCGGCAGTCTTTCCCAGCACGGCTCCGAGCAGGTACGGCATCATCGCCGCGTGGAGGTTCTGGCTCACCTTCAGCGTGACCTTCACGTCCTCGGCCAGCGGCGGCGAGACGTGCTCGGCGAGCCGATTCTCCGGAACGTACGAGCGGGACACGACCTTCCAATCAAGTGCTTCGGCGGACGCGGCTCCGACTTCGATGCCGACCTGCCGGATGGCGTCCGCGAGAGCCGCCTGCGCGAAGCGGCTGGGAACGGGAACGGCGAATGGAAACGGGCGCGGAGCACCGCCAGCGGCGATGCGGCCTCGCACCTTGACGAGGAGCCCGCCGCTCGTCCCGGGCTCGGTCGCAAAGTCGATCTCCGTCTCGCCTCCCGCGGCGGCGGTCTCGACCTCGCTCTCGAAGGAGGCGTAGCTCGTGGCCGGAACGGCCTCCACGGAAGCACGTTCTCCGGCGGTTTTCCCCGGCGTCACGATCACGTCGATCACGTTGTCGTTGACCGCGACCGGGGAGATGACGACACCGGACCCCGCCTCCTTCGTCCCTTCCGGGAAGAGCGTCGCGTCCACCAGCACCCGTCCGGCGACGCGCTTCACGCCCTTGGCGGCGACCTGGCCTGCCAGCGACCGCACCACCAGCAGCGGATCGCCGGAGACGAGCTTCGCCTCCAGCACGTGCCCGTAGGCGTGGTCGGCGTTCTCGAAAGCCAGGGTGCCATCGGGACGCACACGGTTCGAGAGGTTCGGGTCGCCGCTGGCGACGAGCACCAGGTCACCCTCGAGAACTCCAGCGGGAGAGACAGGGCCCGTCCGGTAAACGGAAGTCCGGAAGCGGTAGTCCGGGCCGAGCAGCCGAAGGACGGTTCCCTCGGTGAAGAGCTTGGTCACCGAGCCGGGCACGAACAGCTTGTCCGCATTGTGGGCGAAGAGCACCGTCGCCGTATCCAGGGAATAGACCTCGATTCCGAACAGCGCGTGCCGGAGCTCGGGCCGGCCCATGACGGCTTCGATCCGTTTGGCTAGCTTGGCGTCGTCCGCGTGCGCCATGGCGGCCAGTCCGGCGAGTGCGGCGGCGATGAGTGGTCGGCACTCGATGTGCTTCATGGCGATGCAGCTTAGCAGCGGCGCAGGCTTCAGGTTTCGAGCCGGCCGGTGCAATGATCTGGGGATCGATGACGGCGGCGGGACCGCACGCCGCCTCGACCAGACGATGGGCGTCCTCCTCACACCCCTGATCGTGAAGGAAACGGTGGCTCTGCGCAGCCTCGCCGGGCGGCGTCTTGCTGTGGATACGCACGGAGAGCTCTACCAGTTCCTGGCCCTCATCCGCCAGCGGGACGGCGTTCCGCTGATGGACGGGAAGGGCCGCGTCACCTCGCACCTCGTGGGCCTCTTCTTCCGGACGACGCGCCTCGTGGGCGAGCTCGGGCTGGAGCTCGTGTTCGTCTTCGACGGTCCACCCCCGCCGCTGAAGGCGGCTGAGATCGACAGGCGCCGGCGGATCCGCGACCGCTACGAGAAGGAGACGACGGAGGCCCGCGCCGCCGGCGACCTCGCGCGTGCGTACTCGAAGGCGACGATGACCTCGCGCCTCACGCGCGAGATGGTCGGCGAGGCGCGCGAGCTGTTGCGGCTGCTCGGGATCCCGACGATCGAGGCCCCGGGGGAAGGGGAGGCTCAGGCCGCCTTCATGGCGGGACGCGGCGACGCCTGGGCGGCGGCGAGCAAGGACTACGACGCGCTGCTCTTCGGCGCCCCGCGGCTGCTGCGGTTCCTGACCCTGTCGGGGAGGGAGTTCCTACCGAGCACCTCGTCGTTCCGGCCCATAACCCCGGAGCTGATCGTCGCCGACTCGCTCCTGGCCGCGCACGGGATCTCGCGGCCGCAGCTCGTGGACCTCGCCATCCTCGTGGGGACGGACTTCAACGCCGGCATCAAGGGCATCGGCCCGAAGAAGGCCCTCCAGCTCGTGCGCCGCTACGGGGCGATCGAGGAAATGCCCGACGAGCTGCGCCTCCAGGTGCCCGAGCACGACGAGGTCCGCCGCATCTATCTCGAGCCCCGAGTGACGACCGACTACGCCGTCCGTTTCGGCGAGCCGGACGAAGCGGGCATCGTCCGCTTCCTGTGCGAGGAGCGGGCGTTCGGCCGCGAGCGCGTGATGGCCGCCCTCGGACGGATGCGGCAGCGCTCGCTCTTCCCCTGACGAGGGGCGCGCCAGGCGAGCGTCAGATCCATCCGAGCTCGAGTGCCTTGAGCACGGCGCGCGTGCGATCGCGAACGCCCAGCTTGGACAGGATGACGGACGCGTGGTTCTTGACCGTCCCCTCCGCCGTGCCGAGCGCGTCGGCGATCTCCCGGTTGCTGTAGCCGCCCGCGATCAGGCGCAGGACCTCGGTCTCCCTCGAGGTCAGGGGATCCGGCGGATCGAGGCCCTCGAACGCCGGGGGACGCTCCTCGATTCCGCGCCGCGCGCGCTCCGTGACCGCCGGGCGGATGAGCGTCCCTCCCGCCGCGACCGTGCGGATGGCCTCCGTGAGCTGCTCGAGGCTCACGTCCTTGAGCAGGAAACCGCGCGCGCCGGCCCGCATGCCTTCGAGAGCGACCGAGTCGTCGCTGAACGTCGTGAGCAGGATCGCCGGTACTTCTTGCCCCGCGCTCCGGAGCTCCCGAAGGACGTCGATCCCCGACCGCTTCGGCATCCGCACGTCGAGGAGCACGACCTCGGGCCGGCTCTCGAGGATCGCGCGGACGGCCAGCTCGCCGTCTTCCGCTTCCGCCACCACGCGGATGTCGTCCGTCAGCTCGAGGAGGCTCCGGATGCCCTGGCGCACCAGCGTCTGGTCGTCCGCCAGCAGCACGCGGATCATGCGACGCCTTGCGAGAGGGGCACCGTGGCGCGGACCTCGAAGCCGCGGCCGGGCTGCGAGGCGACGACGAGGCTGCCCCCGAGCTCGCGCAGGCGTTCTCCCATGCCCGTGAGCCCGCGTCCGGGCGTGTAGTCGGCGGCGCCGTGGCCGTCGTCGCGCGCCTCGACGGAGAGGCCGCCGGGACCGTGACGGATGTCGATCCACAGGTTGCGCGCCTGCGCGTGGCGCACCGCGTTCGTGACGATCTCCTGGATGCAGCGAAAGACCGCGTGGGCCAGCGCCGGATCGGAGATGCGGATCTCGGGGGGCAGAGCGAGGTGGATCCTGGGCTCCGGCACGCCGGCGACGAGGGTGGTCAGGGCGGAGGCGAGATCGATCTCGCGGTCGCCGTGCACCTCTACGACCTCGCGGACTTCCGTGAGCAGGCGCTTGGTGAGGACGTGTGCCTGGCCCACGTGCTCGGCCACCTTTCCCTCGGCGAGGTGCGCCGCCACCTCGAGGTTCACGCTGAGGGCGGCGAGGTGATGGCCGAGCGCGTCGTGGAGCTCGCGCGAGATGCGCGTCCGCTCGGTCTCCCGCACGCTCTCGGCGAGGAGGCCCTGTGTGGCCTGTAGCGCGGCGTGGACCTGCATCAGCTCCTGGCGAGCGCGACGCTCCGTGACGGCCAGGTGTCCCGCGCCGAGCCCGAAGATCTCGCCACCGATGGTGCAGAGCGTCGCGACGAGCGCCGGCACGGGAGGCATCGTCCTGGCGTAGACGGCGGCGAGCCCGAGGCTCTGGAGTCCCACGAGCCCGATAGCACGGCGGGGAGGAAGCAGGAAAGGCGCGGCGCCGGCGACGGGGAAGAGCAGCATGATCGCCGGGCTGTTCGGGGCGGTGGCGAGGAGGCCGAGGGCGCATGCCGACTGGGCGGCGAGGGCGGCGACGCGCCGCGGCACGTTCCACTGCAGCTCGCCGGTAGTGGCGGCGAGGCCGGCGAGGAGCCAGGAGACGTAGAGCCCGGCTCGCAGGACCCAGACGGGCTCGGCGAGCTCCGCCGGACGCGCCGCGAGGCGGACGATCGCCGGCAGACCGACCATCGCCCAGGTCAGGACGCTCGCGACATGGAAGGGCCAGGGCGCGCGCAGCGGCCGCATCGGAGGATCTAGCCGAGGCACGATCGCCGCTCGCTCAGCGAGGTCCGTACGGCATCGTCCAGCGGATGATCCAGCCGGCGAGCGCGTGCCACGGCTCGGTTCGCGCGATCGCGAACCGCAGGGGGACGGAGGCCAGGAGCGACAGGCCGCCCCACAGGCTGACGGCGTTCGGACGGCGTCGGGCCCAGAGGTCGCATACGGGAGGTGCGGCCACGAAGAGCAGCAGCACGCCCGGGATGACAGCAGGATACCTGATCGCGACCGGCCAGCGGCTGACCGCGGGGGGGAGCAGCGAGGCCAGGGCGAGGAGCATCAGGCGCTTGTGGATCTCGCTCCGGTCGCGGTAGTGGATCGCCGCTACGACCAGCCCGCCGAACGCGACGAGGTCCACGAGCAGGACGAGGAGGAAGGCGATGGGGTCGCCGGGAAGCACGCCTCGTCCGGCCGCCGAAAGCGAGAGCGGCAGGCCCGAAGCCACCATCAGTGCGGCAAGGGCCGCGGCCGTCACTCCGAGCCGGCGATGCAGGCTCGTCCGGCCGGACGCCACGAGCGTCGTCTGGACGAGGAAGAGTGCGACCCAGGCCGTGAAGGCGATCCCGTGGGCGATCACCGCGGCAGAGAGAGGCCTGGCCGTCGGCGGCCGGAGGAAGAACGACGGCGCGAAGCCGCTGAAGACCGTGACGAGTGCGGTCAGGGACAGGACGACATAGAGCGCATGCGGGGACTCGCCGGCGGCGTCGTCGTAGAGCGACTCGCTCGGGAGAACGGCGGAAACGTTGGACATCGGGGACTCCTTCCCCGGACGCGGCCTTTCGCGTGCGCGAGAGGCCGGTCGCCGGGCGTCAGCGCATCGTAGGAGCCTGGTGGATGGGCGCGACAGTGCCGGAAGTCATGGGTTCGCGGCGGGGGCGCCGGGGGCGCGTTTCGAGGCGGTCTTGACGGTCGGCCGGATTCCTAGTAGATGATGCGAACAGCAGGGGAGGGGTCCATCGTGGACGGGCAGACGATGGCGGGTGTGCTCGCCCATCTCCGCGCCGACATCCGAGCGCTCATCCGCGACGTGCAGGACGTCTCGGGGCGGATCCGCGCCTTCAAGGCAGCGACCCGGAACAGCGACGAGCGTGCCGAGTTCGCGCGCTGGCTGGTCGACTGCCAGTCCGAGCTGCGCGCCCGGGGCCGCGCTCTCGAGTTGCTCATCGACGAGCAGCTCGAGGACAAGGAGGAGCGCGAGCGGCTCCGCGCCCTCCTGCGCCGCGCCCTCAAGTAGCCCTCGGTCCTACCGTGGCGTAACGGAAGTCGTGAGCCGGCAGGGCGCGCGGCACTCGCTTCGCGCGCTCCGGCCTGGGCGAGCCCGGCGCAAGCGCCGCGCTCGCCATCGGCATTCACCGTACAGTCGCGCGCTACCGCGAGGCACGCGCGCCTTCAACC
>JBKPBQ010000610.1:0-25545 GCA_046726955.1 Acidobacteriota bacterium | reverse complement strand
CGTCGGTGAAGGCGAGAGGCAGCTCCCTCCACACCCTCTCCGCGCGGCGTGCGCGGTCGATCACGGGAAGCGCCAGGGCGCGCGCGGCGTGCTCTCCCGCCCGCCGTGCGGTCTCCGGAGCGAGACCGAAGGAAGGGGCGAGCGCCTCGGCCATGCTGCGGACGCTCTCCGCCCCCCCGTCGCCGAAGGCGACCCACTCGAGGAGCTGGTGAACGAGCCGGCCGAACTCGCGTCCGATTGCCGAGCCCGGCCGCGCCGCGTCGAGCGGGGTCGGCGACGGCGCCGCGTCCGTCACCGACGCGGGGATGAACGGACGATGCGACGCGTCTTCGAGCAGTCGCCGGCGCGCCGTCTCCCACCGCGCGGCCACCGCATCCTTGCCGCCCGCGCCCTCGAGGACGAGGAAGTCCGACCGCGTCGCGGGCGACGGTGCCGCGAGGGTGTCCGCGTCCACCACGAGCACGTCCGCGTCGGTGGCCGCGGGAAGGCGCGACGAGAGGTCCCGCCAGAAGTCGCCCGGGCTCGCGTCCGCCGGGGGCTTGGGCACGACGAGCCAGTCGCGCGCCCGCGTCGCCGCCACGTACAACAGACGGCGCATCTCCGCCCGCGCGCGGCTTTCCTCCTTCTTGACGAGCGCTTCCCAGCCCGGAGGCTGGCACCCTCCGCGGAAGCCGATCGCGATCTTCCCCTCGTCCCAGAGCGGCACCGTTTCCGTGGATAGGAACGCCCGGTCGGCGCTGTCGTAGAGCGCGACGATCGGGGCCTCGAGGCCCTTCGCCTTGTGGATCGAGAGCAGGCGCACGGTATCGGGGTCCGCGGGGCGGGTAGCGGGAAGGTCCGGCTCCTCGCGCGCGTTCTGGACGCGCTCCGCGAGGAGCGTGCAGAACCCGCGGAGGGTGAGGACGCCGAGGTCCGTGGCCTGGCGGGCGAGGGCGGCGACCTTCTCGAGGTTCGCGACCTGGCCCTCGCCGCGCCGGGCGCCGGTCAGGGCGGCGAGGACGCGCGTGCGGTCGTAGAGCTGCTCGAGGAGGAAGGGGACGCTGCGGCGCGTCCGCTCCACATGGAGCTCCTGCATGAGCGCGATCGCGGGGCCGATCGACGGAGCGCCAGGCTTCGAGGCGTCCACCGGGCCCAGCCAGAGCCCGCCCCCCGCGAGGTGATAGGCGACTATGTCGCGGTCGCTCACGCCGAAGAAGGACGAGCGCAGCGCCGCCACGAGCGCCACGCGATCCGAAGGGTCGTCGATCGCGCGGAGCACGGCCAGCGTCTCGTGCACCTCCTGGCGGTCGAAGAACGACTTGCCGCCTTCCGTGGTGAAGCGGAGTCCCGCCGCTTCGAGCGCCTCCTCGAGCGGGCGCACCTGGGTGAGGCGGCGCGTGAGGATCATCACGTCGCCGGCGCGGCTCGCCCGCGCGGCCCCCGTCACGCCGTCGCGCACCTCGTACTCGCCGCGGGCCGCCGCCCTCACGAGGCGGGCGAGGGCGGGAGCCTCGGCCCGCAGCAGCTCCTCGCCGCCCGCGTACCGGGGCGCCGGGAAGCGCAGCGCGAGGACAGCCGGACCGTCGTCGAGGCCGGGGGGCGCGTCGATGGCCTCGTAGGCCGGCTGGTCGGCCTCCACGGAGAACTGGATGAGGTCCGGGAAGACGCGGTTCACGAAGCGGAGGATGGCGGGACGGGCCCGGAAGCTCTGCGTGAGGTGGAGCACGGCGCGCCCCGCTTCGCGCGCCGCCTCCTCCGACTGTCGGCGGAAGAGCGAGACCTCGGCCCGACGGAAGCGGTAGATCGACTGCTTGGCGTCGCCCACGACCACGAGGCCGCCCGGGACCTCGCCGGCAAGAAGGCGCGCGATCTCCACCTGCAGGCGGTCGGTGTCCTGGAACTCGTCGATGATGAGGAAGCGGAAGCGCTGGCGGAAGTAGCGCCGCACGGACTCGCGGTCGCGGAGAGCGTCTCGGGTGACGAGCAGCAGGTCCACGAAGTCGAGGAGCCCCTGCTCGCGCTTCTTCCGGCCGTAGATGTCCACGACGCCGCGCAGCGCGGTGACGAGCCGCCCGTGGAGCCGGGCCCCGCGCGCCGTCGCCCAGGCCGCGGGCCCGTTCTTCGTCCACTCCGCGATCTTCCGGGCCTCGTCGAGCGCTTCCGGTGTCGGCCAGTGCGGCTTGTGCCCGTAGTTCCTGGGGATTTCCTTCAACCGGAACAGGTGGTCCACGAGCTGGTCGCCCTCGAAGAACCTCGCCTGCTCGGCCATCGTCACGAACTCGTGGAGGCGCAGGCGGAGCTGGTCGCCTTCGCGAACGCCCGCGATGAGCTCGCGGGCCCGCTCCGCCTTGGCCAGGAGCTCGCCCCGCCAGGCTCGGGGGTCGACCTCCGTGGGGTTGACGAGGGCGTCGAGGTCGCGCTGCTCGAGGAGGACGCGGGCGAGCCCGCGCAGCGATCCCCTGTCCCCGAACGGCGTCTCGGGCTCGAGGGGGATGCCGCGGTCGAGGGCCTCGACGAGCACCGGGTCGCCGTCCGTGAAGCGCTCGGCCAGCCACTCCTCCCACGCCGCCGAGAAGAGCACCTCCATCTCGCCGTCGTCGGCCACGCGGAAGCCAGGGTGGACACCGCACTCGAGCGGGCGCTCCTGGAGCATGGCCGCGCAGAGCGCGTGGATCGTGGAGATCGGCGCGCGCTCGAGCACGTCGAGCGCGGCCGCGGCCCGCTCGCGCTCCGCGGCGGGGACGTCCGCGTCCGCCCGCGTCCTCTCCAGCCGCTCGCGCAGCCGCAGCTTCATGGTGGCAGCGGCGTTCTCCGTGAACGTCACGGCCGCGATCTCGGTGAGCTTGGCGGTCCCCGTCCGCACGAGGCATTCGATGCGGTCCACCAGGAGCGTCGTCTTGCCCGTGCCCGCTCCCGCCTCCACCACGAAGCTCGTGGTGAAGTCGCGGCGGGCCCGCTCGCGCGCCTCGTGGTCGACGGGGAGGAACGTCATCCGAGGTCCCGGACCCGGAGCGCCTTCTGCACCTCCGGGTCGTTGATCTTGAAGCGGCGGCGCGCGGTGAGCAGGCCCTTGGGGCCGCAGACTGCCGTGTAGTCGCACCAGTCGCAGACGGCGGGCTCCTGGAGGAAGACTCCCCGGCCCACGAGGTCCACGAGCTCGCGCAGCATGTTGCGGAAGCCTTCGCTCCGCACGTACGCGGGATCGACCGCGACCTGCCGCCCCCCGTCCACGTAGTCGAGGAAGGCGTCCACCACGCGCGAGCCGGGAAAGAGCTTCTCTACAGCCAGGATGTAGAACGGCACCTGGAGCTGCTTGCCCCCGCGGAAGAGGCCGCCGTCGTCCCGGACGGGAGCCTTGCCCGTCTTGTAGTCGCGAAGCACCAGAGAGCCGTCGTCGCGACGGTCGATGCGGTCGATCTTGCCCTGCACGCGGAGGCGCCGCCCGTCGCCGAGGTCGACCTCGAGCGGCTCCGGGTCGTGCGGCTCGCGGTCGTCCCCCGGCGCGATCGGCAAGCCGAAGCTCACCTCGAAGTGCGCGGGCATCGCCTTGCCCGCCGAGCGGGCCTCGCGGCGCAGCCACTCGGCGAGCATCGCGTGGAAGCGCCGCTTCTCCCGGTCCCAGAGCGCGCGGAAGCGCGGCGGGCTGCCGGCCACGTGTTCGGTGAGCGCCAACTCGCCCATCTCGGCCAGCCGCTCCTGCATCTCCTCCGTGTCCTGCAGGGGCAGACGGCCTTCCTCGCGCATCGCGCGGAGGAAGAGCTCCGCCACCTGGTGGAAGAGGTTCCCGCGCTCGAGCGGCTCGAGCTTTCTCCGCTCCTCGGGCTCGAGCGTCGGGGGGATGCGGAGCACGTATTGAAGAAGGTACTGGAAGCCGCAGCGCGAGAACGTGGCGAGCCGGCTCGCGGAGATCGAGGAGGCCACGGGGTCGAGGCGACGCCGGACGTCGTCGTCGAGGGAGCCCAGGAAGCCGTCGTAAGGGGTGAGCCGGTTGGCGAGCCGGCCCTGGACCGCCCAGCGCGACTGCCGGAAGAACATCGACCCCGCGCCGATCGCGTCCGCGGCGGCCTTCGGGTCCTGGAGCATGCGCCGGCGGTCGCGCTCGCCGGCGTCGAGCGCGTCGTCCACGTCGCGCGGCTCGTCCTCCACGACGAGGCCCTGCAGCTCCGTGCTGGAGAGCGGCCGGCCTTCGAGGGCGGACGCCGCGGCGGCGAAGAAGAGCGAGGGCATCCGCTCGCGTCCGGACCGCGGGTCGGCGCGGGGATACGAGAGGAGGAGACGCTCCCTGGCCTGGCCGACGGCCCGGGCGAAGAGGCGCCGCGCCTCGCGCAGCCGGTCCTGGGTGGTGGCGAGCGCTTTCTCCTCGGGCCCGAAGAGGGCGAGCTGGGCCGGTCCCTTCTTCCCTGTCGCGGGCGGCGGCGGGCCTTCGGCCAGCGCTTCGCGTTCCGCGTCGAGCAGGAACGGATCGGGGCGGAGGACACCCGGGTAGCCGCCCTCGACGAGGCCGGGGATTGCGACCACGCGGAACGGCAGTCCGGCCATGGCGTCGAGAGCGCCCACGTGCACGGCACCCGCGGAGGGCGCGGCGAGCGGAAGCCGGCGGGTCTCGAATCGCGCCTCCACGACCGCCTCGACCTCGGCCCAGCGGACGCGCGGGTCGATCCGCCCGAGGGCGGCGAGCTCGTCCACCACTCGCAGCACGGCCTCCCACTCGCGGTCGGGCTCGTCTCCGGGCGCGCGCAGCCAGCGCGCGGCCACCTCGCGCAGACGCTCCGACCACTCCGGCCACGACGCCTCGCCGTCGAGGCGGTCGAGGTCCGCGGCGAGCGCCTCCAGCACGCGCAGGCACGCTTCGGCGTCCTCGGCGCGGCGGCGGCGGCGCGCCGCGCGCTCTTCCTCCTTCTCGCGCCCGGCGGCCTCCCTCTCCTCGCGAGCCACGGCGCCGAGGCCGGCCTGCCAGCGGTCGAGGCCCGAGACGATCCGCGCGTCCCGAGAGAGCTCGTCCCACTGCGACGGGTCGGCGCGCGTCCCCGCGCCCAGGAGCGACGCGAACGGGACGGGCGCGAAGGTCAGGAACTCCATCACCGACGTCCGGAGGAGCCCGCGGCTGCGGAAGAGGAGCAGCAGCGACCGGGCGAGCCGGCCGCTCCGCAGCGGCAGCGAAGGGTGGAGCTGGAACGGGATGCCCAGCCGGTCGAAGAGGTCCGCGAAGAGCGGCGCGTAGCGGTCGGCGCGGGGAAGGATCACCCCCATGTCCTCGAAGGGCACGCCGCGCCCTGCCTCGCGCAGGAGCCGCCGCGTGAGCGCGCGCACCTCGCCCGCTTCGCCGGGCGCGGTGAGGAGCTCGACGGCTCCGTCCGTGGGCGGCCGTCCCTCCGGAGCCTCGAAGAGACGCTGCCGCAGGCGCAGCAGGCTCGGCGCGGGCGGAGGCGGGGCGAGCGGGGCGAGGAGGCTGTCCTCCCACGCGACCTCCGCGATGCCGTTGTCTCGCGCCCAGGTGCGGAAGGACGACGCGGCCAGCGAGGGCGGGACGTCTCGACGCAGCAGCCGCACGCGGAACCGCCGCGCCACCGCGGCCAGGAACTCCTTCTCGCGCTCGTCGAGCTCGAGGTCCTCGACGATCAGGACCTCGGCGCCCTGCAGCCACGGCGCCCGGCCCAGGGCGGCCGCGGCCGCGCGCAGGACGGTGCCCGGGTCGGCGACGCGGCCCTCGCGCTTGGCCTCGAACGCCCGATGGAGGCGGGCGAGGGCGCGCAGGCGCTCGCGGTCTTCGGGAGCGTCGCGCGCGCGCTCGGCGAGCGCCTCGAGATGCTCCGGGGGAACGCTGGCCTGCCGGAGGTCCTCGAGCGTCCGCGCGAGTGCCGCCGCCACCGGACCGCGGGGCACGTCGGCGGGAAGACGCAGGCCGCCGCCCGTGTCCTCGTCGAGCAGGCGCGCGGCGAGGCGCGCGTCGTGCCCGGCGTCCCAGGCGCCGAGACCCTTGCCCAGGAGCTCCGCCTCCGCCACCGCGCGCGCGAGGTCGAGGACACCGGAGCGATAGTGGTCGCGGCCCGGCTCCGGGAAGCGGTAGAGCGCCACCGCCTGGCCCGCGGCGGCGAGCCGGCGCGGCAGCTCGATGGCCGCGGCCATTGACGGGGCGAGGAGGACGATGGGGTTCAAGGCGCGGCTCCGGGCGCGAACTGATAGACGTCGTCGGCGGGACGGCCGTCGGGCTTGGTCGTGGTGGCCAGACGCTCCAGCCGGCTCCCGAACGGCGCCAGCGACGGCGGGGGGATGGCGGGGTCGGAGCGGGGAACGATGACGAGGGTCGGCCCTTCCGCCGCCCACGCTTCGAGCGCGGGCAGCGCCGTGGGATCGGCGAGGTCCCAATCCTCGAGCCTCACCCGCGGCTCGCGGGCGAAGGCGAGCCCCAGGGCGAGAGGGGTCGCCCGGAGCGTGCGGAAACGGTTCACGTGCGTCACCACCGTGACTCCCGCCGGGTGCGCGTCGAGCGCGGCCTTCACGAGACCGATCGTCTCGCGCGTCCCGTACCCGGAAGTCCAGCTCGTCACGAACTGGTCGCGATCGACGGGGACGAAGCGCGCCCGCGCGGGGTCGCTCAGGAGATCGTAGTCGAAGCGCAGGCAGGGCAGGACCGAAAGGGCGAGAAGCCCGAGGGACGCCGCCGCGGGCACCCTCCGGACGATCGCCGAGAAGCCGAAGGCGGCCAGGAGGAGGAAAGGAACGGACGTAAACAAAAGATAGCGGGGGAGCCACCTCGAGAGGAGCGCCGCGAAGGCGGCGACGGGGCCGAGGACGAGCGCGAAGAGAAGAAGCCCGCGCCCGTCCCGGGAGCGAAGGGCGACCACGAGGCCCACGGCCCCCAGGATCACGACGGGTCCCGTCCAGTACGTCCAGAGCCACCCCGAGGCCTCGGCCAGGTTCCCGAGGAACCGGTCGAGGGGCCCCGCCGGGTTCTCGGTCGCGATGTCCACCATGCGCTCCGCGTTCCGCGTGGCGAGGAACCGCCAGAGCGCGTACGCGGCGGGAGGTACGCCCACGAGGTAGGCCCAGGCGAGCCCGCGCCAGCCCGCGCGGCCCGCACGGAGGAAGAGACCGGCCGCCACGGGAATGCCGAAGAGCAGGACGCCCGGGGCCTTGGTGAGGACGCAGGCGAGGAGGGCCACTCCGGCGGCGATTCCCTGACGCGTCGAGCCCTCCGTCGCCGCTCTCACGCTCGCAAGGAGGACGAGGGCGGCCGCGGCGCCGAGAGCCGCGTCGGCGAGCGCCATCCGGTCGTAGAAGAGCGTGAACGGGCAGACGACGTAGAGGAAGCCGGCGACGAGCCCTGTACGGTCGTCGTAGAGACGCCGCCCGACCTCGATCGTGGCCCACAGCGCGATCGCCCCGGCGACGACGCTCAGGGCGCGGTTCGCCCAGAGCAGGTCCCTCGCCCAGGGCGTGACGAGGGCCCCCAGCCAGACCGTGAGCGCCCGTCCCCACTCCCAGGGCCGGCCCAGCGGCCGACGGCCCTCCGCGATCTCGCGCGCCCACCGCGCGTGGAGCGTCTCGTCCAGGAAGACGGGAAGCAGGAGGAGCGAGAAGAGCCGGCTGGCGAAGTAGAGGGCGAAGAGGAGGAGTCGGCCCCCGGCGAGCGGGCCCATCGCCCCCTAGGCCGACCCCGGGTTGAGGCGCACGGTCTCGCCTAACGCATAGGCGAGGATCAGGTAGGCCCAGAACGCGAGGGGGAAGACGCCGATGCAGCAGAGCACGACGCCGAGCTGCGAGGCGAAGCTGGCCACGAAGTAGAAGAGGAGCGAGAGGACGTAGTTCAGCAGGTTGTCGCGGATGAAGCCGACGACCGGGCCGATCTCGAAGCCGGCGGCGAAGTCGCCCTTGAGGGCCACCCGCGCGAGCACGGCGGGCAGGAAGAGGTTGAGGACGAGCGCCGCGAACATGAAGAACGCGTAGAGGCCGAAGGCCCCGAGCCCCCCGAGCATCGCGAGGGCGTCGCCCGCCCCTCGCGACCTCTGGTCGAGGGTGCTCGCGCCCATGAACAGCGAGCCGACGAGGCAGCCGACGGCCGCCACGACGGCGCCGACCGCCAGGCCGTAGGTGAGGCCCACCAGCGCGGGCTTGAGGCCGTCGCCGAAGATGCCGCCGAGGTCGTCCCAGGGCGGCAGGGGTCGGGGATCGCTCGCGGCCACGCGCCGGAGCGTTCGCACCCAGTAGCCGGCCACGAAGGGGATGCCCACCAGGAAGGCGGACAGGAGCGCGAAGCCGCCGCCGATCAGGATCTTGGGAATCCATTCCGGGTCCTCGGGCACGAAGCGGAAGCACTTCCCGATGTCGATCGTCGGCGTTTGCGGGCTCGCCATGGCCGGCAAGCTTACCCGCCCCGCGCGCAGATTCAACCGGCGCGGCGTTGCTCGGGGACGAGGACCAGGAGGCCCGCGGCGGCGGCCGCGGCGAGCGCGGCCCCGGTGCCGAGCGCCACTCCGGGAGAGAAGGTCTGCCACAGGTAGCCCGTGAGGAGGCTGGCGGGGAGGAGCGTGGCCCCGGTGACGGCGTGGTAGAGGCCGAACGCCCGCCCTCGCGCCTCGGGACCCGCGAGGTCGGCGACGAGCGCGCGCTCGGGACCTTCGGTGAGGGCGTGGAAGAGCGCGTAGACCGCGAAGAGCAGGAAGACGTGCGCGGCCGTGCGAGCTTGCGCGAAGCCCGCGTACGAGAGTGCGTACACCGTCCATCCGGCGACGATCGCCTTCCTTCGGCCCACGCGGTCGGACAGCGTGCCCCCGGCGGTGCTCGCCGCCGCCTTGACCACGTGATGGAACGACCACAAGAGGGGGACGAGGGCGAGACCGACGCCCGCTTCCTGCGCCCGGAGGAGCAGGAAGGCGTCGCTCGAGTTGCCGAGGGTGAAGACGGCGAGCACGACGAGGTACGGCCGCAAGCCTGGACGCAACCCACTCGCTCGTGCCTCGGCGGCGGCGTGGACCACTCCAGAGCGCGCGTCCTCGCGTACCGCGGAGACGAGCGCGGCCATGGCCAGCGCCGCGGGCACGGCCGAGAGGGCGAACACGAGTCGAAGGTCGCGGGTGAAGAGGAGAGCGGCGGAGGCCAGGAGCGGTCCCACGATCGCTCCCGCGTGGTCCATCGCCCGGTGGAAGCCGTAGGCGCGTCCCCGCTGGTCCTCGGTCGTGACGTCGGCGATCAGCGCGTCGCGCGGCGCTCCCCGCACTCCCTTGCCCACGCGGTCGAGGACGCGGATCGCGAGCACGTGGACGGGCGCCGCCGCGAGAGCGACGAGCGGCCGCGTGGCCGACGACAGGCCGTAGCCGGCGACCACGAGCGGCTTGCGACGCGGGAGCCGGTCCGCGAGGCGACCCGCGACGAGCTTCAGCAGCGCCGCCGTCGTCTCCGCCAGCCCCTCGACCGCGCCCAGGAAGGCCGCTCCCGCCCCGAGCACGCCCGTGACGAACGCGGGCAGCAGCGGGTAGATCATCTCGCTGCTCGCGTCGGTCAACAGGCTGACGAGACCGAGGGCCTTGACGGCGCGGGGTAGCGGCTCCGACACGCGGCGATTCTAGCGACTCCGCCGGTCGTGCCGCCGCCGAGAGAAGGCGCGGACTGCGAAGAGCGTGAGCGACGAGCGCCCAACGACTGGGCGCCTCCCGGCTCAGCCCTCGATGCCGAGCCGCTCCATCTTGATGGCGAGGCCGTTGCGCGAGACACCGAGGAGCCGGGCGGCCTGCGTGCGGTTGCCGCCGGCGCGGGCCAGCGCTTCCTTGATCAGCCGCCGCTCCAGCCGCTCGATGTTCGGCTGGAGCTCGAGCGTCCCCGTCGGCCCGCGGCCCTCGCCGCTCCCAGAGCCGTCGTCGGAACCGTCGCGCGGGGGAGCGACGACGTGCTCGGAGAGCATGCGCGACTCGATCGCCTGGCCCTCCGGGCAGAGGTAGACGAGCCGTCGGATCTCGTGCTCCAGCTCGCGGATGTTCCCCGGCCAGGAGTGCGCGGTCAGCGAGCGCAGCGCCTTCACCGTGATGCCGCGGATGGCCTTGCTCGTCTCGCGCGCGAAGGCTCGGATGAACTCCTCGACCAGTGTCGGGATGTCGTCGCGCCGCTCGCGCAGCGGCGGGATGTGGACCGCGTAGCCGGCCACGCGGTAGTAGAGGTCGCGGCGGAAGCGGCCG
The DNA here is from genome assembly GCA_046726955.1 of Acidobacteriota bacterium. Lineage (GTDB taxonomy): Bacteria > Acidobacteriota > Vicinamibacteria > Fen-336 > Fen-336 > CAVPGH01. Next base: position 15,397 of record JBKPBQ010000610.1, on the reverse strand, counting down.
TCGTCCATGCGCTGCTGGAGGTCGGAGTTCGTGGCCGCCACGACCCGGATGTCCACCGCCACCGGAGCGGCGGCTCCCACCGGCTGGACCTCCTTCTCCTGGAGCGCCCGGAGCAGCTTGGCCTGGAGCGCGAGCGGCATGTCGCCGATCTCGTCGAGGAAGAGCGTACCTCCCTCCGCGAGCTGGAAGCGTCCGGCGCGCTCGGCGACGCCGGTGGCCGCGCCCTTCACGATGCCGAACATCTCGGCCTCCAGCAGGTCCTCCGGGATGGCCGCGCAGTTCACGGCCACGAACGGCCCGCTCCGTCGCCGCGAGGACGCGTGGAGGATGCGGGCGAGGAACTCCTTGCCCACGCCGGTCTCCCCGAGGAGAAGGACCGGCAGGTCGCCCTGCACGAGCGACTGCATCTGCGCGTAGAGCGAGGCCATCGCGGGCGCGTCTCCGGGCACGTACCCCGGAGGGAACACGAGGCCCGGCGGCCAGGCGGTGCGCGCCACGGGGTTGGACGCGGCGTGGAGCGGCCGCGGACGGTAGAGGTCGGCGAGCTCGAGGAGCACGCGCACGAGGCGCTCGGCACCCTCGCGGCTCGTCTCGAGGCTTCCCGAGACCGCGAGGCCCAGTCGATCCGTGGTCGGGCCCGCCTGGATCGCGCAGAGGAGCGGCGGCTCGCCAGGGTACGAGGCCGCGGTCACCGGAGGCGGGGCTCCCGGCGCGGAGCGGGCGAGGTCCTGGAATCCGCGGTGGCCACCGAGGTCGGGCAGCTCGCCGCTTCCCGCGAGGACGACCGGCTCGCCCCGCGTCAGCTCGAAGAGGGCCGCTCCCCGAGCGCCCAGCTCGCGCTTCAGCAGGTCGAGCGCGCCTCCGAGGTCGGGCTCGGGGCGCACCGCGAGCCGGAGGAGCACGCGCTCCACGGTCTCGAGCCCGGGCGAGGCGTCTTCGACGGCCGCGACCGCGGTCGTGTCGTGGGCGGGGAGGCCCGAGGGCGCGTCGGCGCCGCGCACACGGATGGCGAGGACGTCGTCGTCCGGCGAGACCTCTTCGACCTGCAGGGTCACCGGCCCCAGGTGCAGCTCGTCTCCAGACTGCAGGCGCGAGCGCTGGACGCGCACGCCGTTCACGCGCGTGCCGTTCTTGCTCCCCAGGTCCTCGACGAGAAGGCCGTCCTTGCCGAAGGTGATGCGGGCGTGGCGGCGCGAGACGCCGCGCACGCCGAGGACGATCTGGTTCCCGGCGACGCTCCCGACCGCGCTCTCGCCGGGGGGTATCCCATAGGAGCGCACGATGCCGCCGACGTCGCCGGTCAGCCGATAGTGCGTGCTCGCGTCGTCCACCGGGCCTCCCGCTGGCGGAAAGCGGCTCATCTTATCCCCCTCCGGAACGCTGATTGGCGTCGCCATGGCGCGACGGCGCTGCAGGCGCTGTGCCACGTCCGGACGGAGCGCCAATCCCGCATAAACGCGCAGGCGCCTGGCCTACCGGCAGGACACTGCCCACGGACTGGGCGATCGGCTGCCCAGTTGCTGCGCGCCTCAGCTCTCGAAACCCGTGACCTGACGCACGGCGGGCGAGGCGAGGAAGCCGGTGCGCAGCGGCTCGTCGGCGATGTGGGCCGCGAGGAAGTCGATCACCTGGCGCGCCTCACGGAACGCCTCGCTCGCGGCTTTCCGGTCTCCCTCGGCGAGCCGGGCGCGGCCGAGGAGCGAGAGGGTCCGCCAGGCCTCGAGCGGCGCCGGCCGCTCCCGCAGGCCCTCGAGCACCGCCGTCGCCTGCGCGGCCGCCTCCTCGTGACGGCCCTCCGCGAGCGCGATCTCGCCGAGGAGCCGGGGCGTGGCCGTGGGGATGATCGACGCGTCGAGGCCGCTGGCGAACTCGACGAGGCGGTCGGCCTGGGCGCGGGCCGCGCGGATGTCGCCTCGGAGCAGCCACTGCTCGGCGACGGCGTGCCGCAAGCGCAGCTGGTGGAACCAGCCCGACCAAGTGCCGCGGGTCGGAGTGCCTATGGCCTCGAGCTCGGCCACCATCTGCTCGCTCTCCGCGAAGCGGCCCTCGCGCGCGTAGTGGACGCACAGGTTGAGGAGGGCTTCCGTCTCCGGAGCGCCCGCGAGCCGGGTCTCCCGCCCCAGGCGCAGCGCCTCTTCGTTGAACGCGATCACGCCCTCGAAGACCTGCAGCTCGCTCCTCACCCAGCCGAGGGTCGAGACGAGGCGGGGAAGCCAGAAGCGGTCGCCGTTGCGGCGAGCCGTCTCCGCCGTCTCTTCGAGCCCGGCCAGACCCTCCGAGATACGGCCGAGCCGGACGCGGCAGAAGTCGCGGAACATGCAGCAGGCGAGCGACAGGAAGCCGTCCCGAACCCGGGCGGCGAGCTCCGCCCCTTCCGCGAAGACCTTCTCGCCGGGACGGTACTCGCGCTGCCAGAAGTGGCCGAGCCCGCGATAGGCAAGGGCGCCCACGAGCGCCGAGTCGTGACCGATCCGCCGGGCGATGGCGATCGCCTCCTCGAGGAGCGGGATCGTCTCCTCGACCCGCCCGTCGGCCTCCAGCACCCGCGCCACGTGGACCATGGCCTGCACGCGCAGCGGCTCGCCTCCGCCCTGGGCGACGAGGTCCAGCGCCTCGTGGGCGCGCACGGCCATCTCCTCGACGCGGCCCGCGAAGAAGAGCGCGTTGCAGAGCCCGGCGAGCGCGGCCGCCTCGCGCTCGAGAGCGCCGTCCTGGCGCGCGCGCTGCCGCATGAGGGTGAAGTCGGCGACCGCGCGGTCGAAGCGTCCGCAGGCGATCTCGACGGAGCCGCGCTTCTGGTGCAGCGCGAGGAGGCGGGGCGAGCGAGGCTCCTTCTCGGGCAGCTTCTCCACGAGGAGCAGCCCCTGGTCGTAGTTCTCGAGGGCCTCGGGGTACGCGTAGAGGCGCGCCGCGTTGTCGCCGGCCTGGATGCGGTAGCCGAGGGCCTTCGCGAAGTCGCGCCCGTGCTCGAAGTGGTTGGCGAGCGCGGTGGCGATGCGCGAGGCCTGGCCGCCGTAGCACTCGAGGAGCGCCTCGCCGGCGCGGAGGTGGAGCTGCTGGGCGCGGCGGTCGACGACGTCCTTGTAGAGTACGTCCTGGTAGAGCGAGTGCACGAAGCGATAGACGATCGCGAGCGAGCCGTCCGGCAGCTCCTCTTCGCCCTTGCGCTCCACCATGCGGTGGACGCGGGCGAGGCGCTGCAAGCGCTCCTCCACGCGGATCTCGTCCTCCTCGAGCACGCGCGCGAGGACGCTCGAGTGGAAGTCGCGGCCGATGACGGCCGCGCAGCGCAGCGCCTGGCGGTCGGGCTCGGGCAGCGACTCCACCTGGTGGCGGATCACCTCCTGCAGCCGGTCGGGCACGTCGCGCACGCTGTCCTTCGCCTGGCGCCGCAGCGACCAGCTCCCGGCCGTCACCTCGACGTCTCCCCTCGTGCAGAGATAGTCGAGCAGGTTCGTGAGGAAGAGGGGATGGCCTTCGGTGCGCTCATGGACCACCTGGGCGAAATCGGACGGGAACTGGTGGGGGACGAAGCGGAGGTCGAGGTAGCGGCGGACGTCCTCCCTTCCCAGGAAGCCGAGGTCCATCTCGTGGACGTGGGGCTGGCTCGCCAGCTCCATCTGGCACGCGCGCACGGGGTGGGCGGCGAGCGCCGCCTCGCTCCGGCGAAAGGTGGCGATGATGAGGATGCGCAGGCGCGCCATGCGATTGGCGATGGCGCGCACCGCCTCGATGCTCGAGGGATCCGCCCACTGCAGGTCCTCGAGGAGGAGCGCGACCGGATAGGTCTGGGTGGCGGCCGCGGTGACGAAGTCCACGACCTCGCGCAGCATCCGCTCGCGCGTGACGCCCACCGTCCGCTGCTTCAGGCTCTCGGCGAGGTCGGGGCCGGGCGCGGCCGAGGGAAGCTGCAGGCACCACGACGGCGCGTAGGTGCGGAGGATGTCGAGCGCGTACTGCCGGCCGGGGCCGGCGAGGAGCGCGGCGACGACGTCCAGGATCGGCAGGTAGGCCTCTCCCGCCCCGTAGTGCTCGACGCAGCGCCCGCGGGCGACGGTGAGACCCGTGTCGGGGCGGGCCCGCCGCAGGAACTCGTTGGCGAGCGCGGTCTTGCCGGCGCCCGCCTCGCCCGTCACGAAGACGAGGTGGCCGTGGCCTTCCTTCGCCTCGGCGAGAAGGCCCTCGAGCGTCTGGAGCTCGGCGTCGCGGCCGACGAGGAGATCGCCCCTGGGCAGGGGCCGGCCCGCCTCGGCGCTCACCATCTTCGGGCCGCTGTTTCGATGTCCACTCGAATCTCGGGAACGCGGCCACGCTAGCGCCGCGTCGACGCGACTGTCAAGTTTGGAGGCGCGCAGTGAGTGGGCAATTGAGCCTCGCGCACAGGCTGTGTATCGTGTGCGTGCACAGCCTTGCCACGACAGGTCGGCGTCGGCTCGATACTCGCCGAGCGGTACGAGATCCAGGCCCCTCTCGGCCAGGGTGGGATGGGTCGCGTCTTCCGGGTGATCGACCGGAAGCTCGGCCCCGTGGCCGTGAAGGTGCTGCTCCCGAACGTCGACCTCAACCCCGATGTCCTCGCCCGGTTCCGCGACGAGGTGAAGCTGGCGCGCAAGGTGCACCACCGGAACGTGTGCGCGATCTACGAGTACGAGGAAGACGGGGACGTGCCCTTCATCGTCATGGAGCTCGTGGACGGATCCGACCTCAAGAGCACGCTGCACAGGGTCGGGTCGTTCGACTGGGAAGACGGCTTCGACGTCGCGATTCAAGTGTCGGAGGGGCTCTGCGCGATCCACGAGGCGGGGATCATCCACCGCGACCTGAAGCCCGCCAACCTCATGCGCGACTCCCGAAACGTGATCCGCGTGATGGACTTCGGCATCGCCAAGGGCGAGACCCACGCGGGGGTGACGGACGACGGCAAGGTCGTGGGGACGATCGACTACATGAGCCCGGAGCAGTTCAAGGCGGAGGAGCTCGACCCGCGATCCGACATCTACTCGTTCGGGATCGTGATCTACGAGCTCTTCACCGGCCGCGTGCCCTTCCGCGGCGACGTGGCGGCGGTCATGCACAAGCACCTCTCGGAGCCTCCGCCCCTGCGCGGAGCGCCCGCCGAGCTCATCCCCCGCTGGCTCGTTCCCGTGCTCGAGCGCGCGCTCTCCAAGGACCGGGGCGGACGCTACGCCACGGCGGCGGAGATGCGCGCCGCCCTGCAGACGGCGCTGGCGTCGACGCGGCGGGAGCCCACGGATCCGATCAGCGCCAACGATTGGCGGCGCGCGCGCAGCCTGTCGGGCGCCGTGCGCTCGAGCTACCCGCCCGAGGCCCGTCTGCTCGTCCCCGCGCTCGTGCGCGCGCTCGCGAGCCCCGACCGGGGAGTCCGGATCGGAGCCGCGGCGGCTCTCAGCCGGACGCCGGATCCCGCCGCCCGCCCTGCTCTCGAGCTCGCGCGGCAGGACGACGACGAGGAGCTGCGCAAGTGGGTGGCGAGCGCCCTCATGGAGCTGGACCAGCCGTCACCTCCCGCGGTCGCGCCGACTCCCCCCCCTCCCGGTCCCGATCCCCTCGCCGACACGTCCGACCTGGCGCACGCGAAGGCGGATCCGCCGTCCGACGAGCCCGCGGCCTTTCCGGCTCCAACGCCTGAGCCAGCCCCCGTCTCGAACCCAACGTCCGACGTCGTCACGCTATCCTCCACAGGTCACGACCGGCGGGCGGAGGCGGGGGCTGGCGGCGAGAACGCGGCCGCCGCGAAAGCGGAGCCGATCGTCCTGCCTCCGCCGATCCCGGAGCCGCGGCCGTCGCGCGCCGTTCCTGCCTGGGTCTACTGGCTCATCGCGATCGCGATCGGAGTTCCGCTTCTCATCGTGGCGCTCGTCGGCCGAGAGGCCCCATCCCCCAGCCCCGAGGCGGCGACGCCATCGCCACCCGTGACTGGCGAGGCGCCGTCGGCCGAGCCTTCGACCGCGGCGCCGTCGACGATCTCTCCGCTGCCGACGCCGGTGCCCTCCCCGCCCGTCGTTTCGGCATCGAGCTCGCGGCCGCCCACCGCGACGAATCCGGTCACGCGGGCGACCGTGCCCGCGCCCACCACGACGCTCGCGTCCGCGTCGACACCTCCGCCTCCGCCGGCCATCGATCCGCTGCCGCCGACGATACTCGCCGCGATTCCCTCCTCTCCGGAGCCGACCGCACCGCCGCCGACCGCGCCGCCGACGACTCCCCCACCGCCGCCGGGTGCTCTCGTCGAGGCGAGCGATCCCGCGCTCGTCCGACCCGTCTGCATCTCCTGCCCCGTGCCCCGGCTGCCGCTCATTGCCGAGGAGCCGAAGTACCTGGCGTCGCTGAGTGGAACTGGCGGCCGCGTCGAGCTGCGTGTCCTCGTCGACGAGGCCGGCCAGGTGACCGAGGTCGCAGGAATGAGCGGGGACCGGGCGCTCGTCGACGCCGCGAAGAAAGCGGTGCGCGGCTGGAAGTACAGCTCTCCCGAGAAGCAGGGTGTCAAGGTGAAGGTGTGGCTCATCATCCCCGTACAGTTTGTGCTCCCGTCGAGGTGAATGAATGAAGACCCCCCGCCGAGGATTCCTGCAGTCGCTGCTCGCCGCGCCGTTTCTGCCTGCGTCGCTGGCCACGGCCGCCGCCCAGGCGCCGTCGCCCTCGCCGGCGCCGCCGGATCCGGTGGTGGACGGCCTCACCGCCGTGGTCAAGGCGCGATACGGTGCGCAGCTCGACGCGGCGGAGCTCGAAGCCGTGCGCGGCGAGATCAAGAAGAGCCTCGAGGCGAGCGACCGGCTGAAGGCGGTGAAGCTCGGCAACGCGGACGAGCCGGCCACGATGTTCTCCGCGCGGCCGAAGGCGGAGGTGCGCCGGTGATCTCCGAGGACGTCTTCTTCTCGTCCGTTCGCGAGCTCGGGGCGGGGCTCCGGGCCCGGAGGTTCTCCGCGGTGGAGCTGGCGGAAGGTTACCTGCAGCGGCTGGAGACGATTGGGCCCCGGCTGGGCGCGGTGGTGACGGTCACGCGCGAGCTCGCGCTCGCCCAGGCCCACAAGGCGAACCAGGAGCTCTTCGCGGGGAGGGACCGCGGCCCCCTGCACGGCATTCCCTACGGGGCGAAGGACCTCCTGGCCACGAAGGGCATCCCCACGACGTGGGGGGCGGAGCCTTACCGCAAGCAGGTCTTCGACTACGACGCGGCCGTGATCGAGAGGCTGCACGAGGCGGGAGCGGTTCTCCTCGGCAAGCTCGCCATGGTCGAGCTCGCCGGCGGCATGGGCTACAACAACCCCGACGCGAGCTTCACCGGTCCGGGGCGCACGCCCTGGAACACGGATTACTGGAGCGGCGGATCGTCGAGCGGCTCGGGCGCGGCCACCGCGGCCGGGCTGGTCGCCTTCGCCATCGGCTCCGAGACCTCGGGGTCGATCCTCACCCCCGCGACATTCTGCGGCCTGAGCGGGCTCCGGCCCACGTACGGGCTCGTGCCGCGCCACGGCGCGATGGCGCTCTGCTGGACGCTCGACAAGCTCGGCCCGCTGTGCCGCAGCGCGGACGACTGCGGCCTCGTGCTCGCGGCCATCGCCGGCCCCGATCCCCGCGACCCCACCACGGACGGGGAGTTCCGCTATCGCGAGAGGGGAGCGACGACCGTCACCACGTCCAAGCGGACGTTCCGCATCGGCGTCGTCAAGGACTCGCTCGTGGGCGCGGACCCGGACGTGGCCGCGGCCTTCAAGCAATCGCTCGCCGTCCTCCGGACGTTCGCGGTGGTCGAGGATGACGTGCCCTTCCCCGACTTCCCGTGGGGACCCGCGGTGGGGACGATCGTGGACGCGGAAGGTGCTTCCGCCTTCCGGGAGCTCATCGAGAGCGGGGGCACGAAGACGCTGCGCGACAAGTCCGACCGCGTGGGCGGCTACCAGATGATGACGACGGCGGCGGTGGACTACCTGCACGCGATGCGCCTGCGCGTGCCCATGCGCAAGGCCCTCGACGACCTCCTCGGCAAGTACGACGCGCTCGTCTGCCCGACGCGAGGGGCGCTCGCCCCGCCCATCGGGTACGACTTCGACAAGCCTCCGGCGGCCCCAGGAGCTCCGAGCCCGTCTCCTTCGCCGTCGCCCGCAGGGCCGCGTGCGCCCGCGGTGATTCCGGCGGGAAACCTTGCGGGCTTGCCCGCGCTCTGCGTTCCCAACGGCTTCGGCAAGAACAGCCTTCCGACGTCGCTGCAGTTCCTGGGAAGGGCCCACTCCGAGGCGACGCTCATAGCGCTCGCCGATCGCTACCAGCAGGACACGGACTTCCACACGCGGAGGCCGCCGGCCGCGCGCGCCTGAGCCAAGCGTCGCGCCGGTTTGACACGTCGGTCGCGCATTTGCTCTGCTAGCCCCCGATGGCGTTCAACCCGCGTCTCTGGGCGTCCTTCATCCCGCGCGACCCCCGGAAGAAGAAGCCGAACCACTACCTCGAGATGGCCCGCGTCGCGTGGCAGAACCGCGACCAGCTGCCGTTCGCGTGGCGGATCCTCACCGAGGGAGTGTGCGACGGCTGCGCGCTCGGCACGACCGGGCTTCGCGATTGGACGCTGCCCGACGTGCACCTCTGCATGGTCCGGCTCGAGCTGATGCGGCTGAACACCGCTCCCGCCCTCGACCCGGGCCGGCTCGCGGATCTCACCCGGATCGAGGGGGTTTCCTCCAAGGAGCTGCGAGCCCTCGGCCGCCTTCCCGAGCCGATGATCCGGCGCAAGGGCGAGCGCGGTTTCCGCGTGGTCTCCTGGGACGAGGCGTACGCGGCGGCGGCGGACGGGATCAAGGCGACGACGCCGGACCGTTTCGCCGTCTACCTCACCTCGCGCGGGATCCTCAACGAGCACTACTACGCGGCGCAGAAGGCGGCGCGGGCCATGGGGACGAGCCACGTGGACAACTCGGCGCGGTTCTGCCACGCCGCCTCGACGGTCGCCATGAAGAAGACGCTCGGCTACGGGGCGACCACCTGCTCGTACACGGACTGGATCGGGACCGACCTCATCGTGTTCTTCGGCTCGAACACGCCCAACAACCAGCCGGTGACGATGAAGTACCTCTACCACGCGCGCCAGCAGGGCGCGAAGGTGGCGGTCGTCAACACGTACTTCGAGCCCGGGCTCCGGCGGTACTGGGTGCCTTCGATCACCGAGTCCGCGGTCTTCGGCACGAAGATGGCGGACGAGTGGTTCGGCGTCCACACGGGCGGCGACCAGGCCTTCCTCCTCGGCGTCTTCAAGGTGCTGGCCGCCGAAGGCTGGGTGGACCGGGAGTTCGTCGCGCGGTGCACGACCGGCTACGAGGCGGCGGAGGCGCACGCCGCCGCGCTCGGCTGGGACGTCCTGGAGCGCGAGAGCGGCGCGTCGCGCGCGGAGATGGCGCGCTTCGCCCGGATGCTGTCCCAGGCCCGGTGCGGGATCTTCGTGTGGTCGATGGGTCTCACCCAGCACGCCCACGGCGTCGAGACGCTCCTCGCCCTCGTCAACGTGGGGCTCGCCCGGGGCTGGGTGGGCCGCGAGAAGGTCGGGCTCATGCCCATCCGCGGGCACTCCGGCGTCCAGGGCGGTGCGGAGGTGGGCTGCGCGCCGGCGCTCGACGAGGCGCAGCGCCGGCGGTTCGCGGACGTGTGGGGCTTCGATCCGCCTTCGCAGCCGGGGCTCACGGCCGCGGAGATGGTGGACGCCGCCTATCGCGGCGAGCTCGACGCCTTCTGGATCGTGGGCGGCAACTTCCTGGAGACGCTGCCCGATCCCGCCGCGGTCGCCCGGGCGCTCGGCCGCGTGCGCGTTCGCATCCACCAGGACATCGTCCTCACGTCGATGATGATGGTTCCACCCGCGGAAACCGTCGTCGTCTTCCCCGCCCCCACGCGTTACGAGTCGCCGGGCGGCGGCACCGAGACGTCGACCGAGCGCCGGATCATCTTCTCGCCGGAGATCCCGGGCCGGCGCGTCGGGTCGGCGCGGCCGGAGTGGGAGGTGTTCGGGGAGGTCGCGGCCCGAGTGCGCCCCGACCGCGCCTCCGCGGTACGGTTCGCCTCTTCGCAGGCCATCCGTGACGAGATCGGCCGCGCGGTGCCCCTCTACGCGGGTATCGAGCGGCTGAGCCGCAAGGGCGACCAGATCCAGTGGGGCGGCGAGCGGCTCTTCGAGGACGAGCGCTTCGCGACGGCGGACGGAAGGGCCCATTTCTCCGTGGTCGTCCCCCATGAGCGGCGAGCTTCCGACGGACGCTTCTCGCTTTCGACTCGCCGCGGCAAGCAGTTCAACTCGATGGTCCAGCGCGAGGTGGACCCGCTCACGGGGGCGAGCCGCGACGACGTGCTCCTCTCCGTCGAGGATGCGCGGCGCCTCGGCCTGCGCGACGGCGACCGAGTTCGGCTCGTCTCGTCGGTCGGCGAGCTCACCGGCCGCGCGAAGATCGACGCGCTCAAGCCCGGCAATCTCGCCGTGCACTGGCCGGAGGCGAACGTCCTCCTCTCCCGCGAAGAGAGGGACGCCCTCTCCCACGAGCCGGACTACAACGCGCTCGTCAGCGTGGAGAAGCTCTAGCTTCCGTTCCGGCTACCCAGGAGCGCGTCGACCTGGGGGCGAATCGCATCGTCGAGACGCCGGGCGGCCAGCCGGCGCAGGATCGGCTCGCCGAAGCGCCCGAGCCGGCGGCGGACGTCGGCGCGCTCGTCCTCGGTCGGTGCCTCGGACAATCGCTCGACCTCGGCCCGGGCGCGCTCCTCGTCTTCGGGAAGGACGAGCTCGAGCCGGCCGACGAGCACGCGCACCGTCTCCGTCGGACGCGGATCGATGCGCAGCGGCAAAGCCCGGTCGACGAGCGGGCGCGGAAGCACGTAGAAGATCCTCGTCCCCTCCTCGAACCACGAATCGCCCCAGGTCGCGACCATCGCCGCCGCCTCCTTCGGGTAGAGCCCGTGGGTGACGAGCACGCGCCGGAGCTCGTCCTGTACCGCGGCGACATGCACCTCGGTGAGCCCGCCGTCGAGCGGCACCGGCCGCGCCCCCGGGGTCACGACCGCGTAGGCGATCCGCCCGCCCCGGTTCGAGACGAGAAGCGCCTCGGGAACGCCGTTCCCGACCGGCTCGACGCGCACCCGCCCGCGGTCGACCGTGGCCCGCAGCGACAGCTCGACGCTTCCCACTCCACGATAGAAGAGGAAGCCCTCCTCTTGCGGCTCCTGCTCGCCCCCCACGCGCAGCGCGGCGGCGTCGGTCTCGCGGGCGGCGTAATAGTGGCTGGGCGCCCCCTCGTCGGGGAAAGCTCCCGAACCCGCGGGTCTCAGCTCGACGCCCTCCCAGCGAAGGATTCCCTCGAATCGACGTGCTTTCGGATACCACTCGGTGATCGCCCCGGTGGGGAAGCTCACGGCGACAGAGACCGACGTCGGCGCGGCCGAATAGAAGTAGAGGACGGGCGTCTCCAGCCGTGCGATCGCGGGGAGGCGCGCTTTGAGGCTCCGTCCGGCGTCCTGGAGCGCGAGCGAGCTCGGGGTGGCCGCGCGGTACACGAAAGCCGGCAGGTCGTCCGCCACCGAGAGGGGCCGCCACGCGACGGGGAATCCGTCGTCGCCCATCACGGACGTGAACGTCCCCCACTCGTGTACGACGACGTCCGGCCTCTCGTCCACGGATCCCGTTCCCGCGAGACCCCCGCACGCGAGCCACAGGGCGACCGTCGAACAGACGATCCTGGCGGGGACGCTCATCCCGACCTCACCTTCTTCTGCAGCCGGAACGGGATCTCGCCCGGCCGCGTCCAGTCCGTCTCCAGCCGGCCGCGCCACGAGAGGAGCATGTCCGGCCGCAGAGCGAGGACCCCCTCGCGCGTGACGCCTTCCGGGGGAGGCCGGAAGGTCGCGATCGTTTCGTAGACGCGGCCGCGGTCGGACGGAGCCACCCACGAAAGGAGGTGCCAGAGCGTGAGCGTGTCGCGCGTCCGCGCGTTCGCGAGAACACCGTCGAGAGCGCTCGTGTCGCCTTCCTCGAGTCGTGCAACCCCGCCCACGACGCCGGGAGGAGCGTCCTCGAAGTAGGGAAGTCCCGGACCGCGTCCCGGACGGAGCGCGCTCAGGGCACCTGCGGGGACGAGCGTCTCGCGGCCGTCCTTCTCGAGGGCCACGAAGCCGCGCGACACGTGCAGCCGGCCGCTCCCGTGTTCGTCGACCTCGAGTGTATAGGCGCACCCGAGGTCGACGGCGACCGCGGACGGCGTCTCGACCAGGAAGAAGCGCGGCGGGGCAGTGACCTCGGCGTGCAAAACGCCCTCGGCGAGACCCAGGCGGTGCTCGCTCGGCGCGGCGCTCAAGAGCCGGACGCGGCTCCGCGGGCCCACGTCCACCAGGCCGATCGAGCCGACCTGGATCCGAGCGCGGGAGCTCGCGTCGGTCTCCAGCCACTGCCCCACGCGCAGCCGGCCGGTCGCCCCCATCGGCCGTGAGGCGAGACGCGGCGAGCCCGCGACGCGCGCCACGTCCCAGGAGGGACCCGACGGCGCCGACGGCACCAGGACGGACACGAGGGCGAGCACGACAGCAGCCGCGGCGAGAAGCGGCGCCCACGCGCGGAGCAGCAGGCGGGGAGCCGCCGGAGCTTCGGGAACCACCAGGGGGCGCCGGTGTCGGAAACCGGAGAGAAGACCCTCGAGACGCGCGACCTCGGGGTCGGGCTGTCCGGCGCCGCTCCAGAGGTACTCGTCGGTCATCGCCGCCCTCCAAGGAGGCGCTCGCGGAGCAGCTTCATGCCTCGGTGCAGGTTGACGCGCACCGACGCGTGCGTGAGCCCGGTGCGGGCCGCGATCTCCGGTCCCGTCATCCCCTCGACGAGCCGCATCACGAGCGTCTCGCGATAGGCCTCGGGCAGGGCGCGCAGGACGGCCATCACGGCCAGCGCCTCCGGATTGACGGAAGCCGCGGCCGCAGAATCCTCGGCGAGCGGGACGTGGTCCTGTCTCCGCCGGTGCCGATCGGCGGCGCGGTTGCGGGCGATCGCGGCGAGCCAGCCCGGGAAGGCGGCGGGATCGCGCAGCCCCGCCAGGTGGTCGAGCGCGGTCAGGAACACCTCCTGCACGACATCGTCCACCTCGGCGGGCGGAATCCGGGCGAGCACGATTGCGTGGACGACGCGGCCGTAGCGGTCGTAGAGGAGCCCGAAGGCCCCGCGGTCTCCAGCCTGGGCGGCGCGGACGAGTCGCGCCTCGTTGAGCTCGTCGGCCACCGGCCGACGCTGCCCGATCGATTTGGCCACGTCAACCGCATCCACCGACAGACCCGCCTCCCCACGGAGAACGAACCCCCCTCCTGGGGATAGAGACGCGGGGACGGTGGGAAGTGTTAACGTCCGGACTGGGGAATCCGGCTCGGTAAGACACTCCGCCGGCTGCTCGTCGCTGTAGAATCGCGGTCCAGCATCGAGGGGGGTGGCCATGGACACGAGCACTCGCCGGGACTTCCTCAAGCAGGCCGCGGCGGGGGCCGCACTGGCCGCACTCGCTGAAGACGTACTCGCCCAGACGAGTAGCGCGTCCGCCACGGGGCTGCCCACGCGCGTGCTGGGCCGCACCGGCCAGCGGGTCTCGATCCTCTGCATCGGGGGCTGGCACGCCGGCTCCGTCAAGGACGACGCGGAGTCGATCCGCCTCATGCAGGCCGCCCTCGACGAGGGGATCACGTTTTTCGACAACGCCTGGGACTACCACGACGGCCGCTCCGAGGAGCTGATGGGCCGCGCGCTCGCGGAGGGCGGGCGGCGCCAGAAGGTCTTCCTCATGACGAAGAACTGCGAGCGGGACTACGACGGCTCGATGAAGTGCCTGGAGGACAGCCTGCGCCGCCTCCGCACCGACCATGTCGACCTCTGGCAGTTCCACGAGATGTGCTACGACAACGACCCCGACTGGGTGTTCGAGAAGGGCGGGATCAAGGCGGCGATGGACGCGCGCAAGGCGGGCAAGGTCCGCTTCATCGGCTTCACCGGGCACAAGGACCCCCGCATCCACCTCGCGATGCTCGGCAAGCCATTCGACTGGGACACCGCCCAAATGCCCATCAACGCCATGGACGCGCACTATCGCAGCTTCCAGAAGCAGGTCGTGCCCGTCTGCCTCGAGAAGAAGGTGGGCGTCATCGGGATGAAGGGCTTCGGCGGCAACGGGATCATCGGCAAGTCCGGCCTCACCGCGGCCGAGGCCTATCGCTACGCCCTCAGCCAGCCCGTCTCCGCCCAGGTCGTCGGGCTGACGTCGCTCGACGAGCTCAAGCAGGCCGCGGCGGTGGCGCGCTCCTTCACTCCCTTGAGCGACGCGGAGAAGACGGCGATGCTCGACCGCGTGAAGGACTCGGCGGGGGACGGCCGCTACGAGCTCTTCAAGTCCACGATCACGTTCGACGGCGTCCACCACCGCAAGCAGCACGGCTTCGCGGTCTGACGCCGCCTAACGGAATCGGGAAGGGTCGATCCCGTACTTCTTGACCGCGTAGCCGATCACCCGCTCCGTCGTGTCGAGCAGACGCGCGGCCTTGGCCCGGTTGCCCCGCGCGCTCTTGAGCGCGTCCTGGATGAGGTCCTTCTCCTGCGCGTCGAGCGCCTCCTTGAGCGACTGACGGAGCAGCGTGCCCGACACCTCCGCCGTCTGGAGCGTGGGCGGGAGGTGGTGGGCGTGGATGACGCCGCCTTCGCACACGAGCACCGCGCGCTCCAGGCAGTTCTCGAGCTCGCGCACGTTGCCCGGCCAGTGGTAGCTCATGAGCATGTCGATGGCGCTCGTGGCGATGCGCCGGACGTCCTTGCCGTGGGCGCGCGCGTACTTCTCGACGAAGTGGTCGGCGAGGAGCGGGAGGTCGGGCCGCCGCTCGCGGAGCGGCGGCAGGTAGATGCTGTAGACGTTGAGCCGGTAGTAGAGGTCCTCGCGGAAGCCGCCTTCCTTGACCGCGGTCTCGAGGTCCTTGTTCGTGGCCGCGACCACGCGCACGTTGACCTTGATCGACTGCACGCCCCCCAGCCGCTCGAACTCCTTCTCCTGGAGGACGCGCAGGAGCTTCACCTGGGTGGCGGGGGAGAGCTCGCCCACCTCGTCGAGGAAGAGCGTCCCTCCGTGGGCGAGCTCGAAGCGGCCCTTCTTCTGGGCGCGGGCGTCCGTGAACGCTCCCGGCTCGTAGCCGAAGAGCTCCGACTCGATGAGGCTCTCGGGCAGCGCGCCGCAGCTCACCTTGACGAGCGGCTTCTTGGCCCGGGGCGAGCTGTAGTGGAGCGCGTGGGCCACGAGCTCCTTGCCCGTGCCGGATTCCCCACGGACGAGGACGGTGGTGGCGGTGGTCGCCACCTGCGCCACCTGCTCGTAGACGTGCTGCATCGCCCGCGAGC
>JBKPBQ010000609.1:0-8285 GCA_046726955.1 Acidobacteriota bacterium | reverse complement strand
GAGAGGGGATCATTCAGAACGGTTCCCGCTTCCTGAAAATCGACACCGTGCTTCTTGAGATTGGACTCCGCTTTGTTGAGGTCCCACTCGAGAATCACGGGCGGAGTCTATAGTCCCGCTCGGACACGTGAGGTCCGCCATCACCGCCCCGAGAGCCGAGCGAGCTGCGACTCTACCGGCTCCGGAGCCCACGGCGCAGGCAGACCCAGGTCGGCGAGGATGACCTGCGCCGCGTTGTAGCCGGGAAGTCCCGTGATGTTGCCGCCGGGGTGGGAGCTGGAGCCGCACAGGTAGAGGCCTGGGAACGGGCCGCGGTAGTGGCCGGCGCCGGGGAAGGGGCGGTGATAGCCGACCTGGCCATCGGCGAAGGAGCCGACCAGGAGGTCGCCTTCGCGCATGTTGACGAGCGTGCGCTCCGTGTCCAGAGGGCTGCGCGCGAACCAGCCGCGCACCGCGTCGCGCAGGTTCGGGGCGTACTTGGTCCAGAGATCCAGGAGGGCGCGTCCGTGCTCGTCACTGGCCGCGTCCCAATTGCCGGGATCGCCGCGTAGCCGATACGGGAGCTTCTCCCACATGAAGGCCGTGTGTTTCCCGGCAGGGGCCTGCGAAGCGTCGAAAAGCGTCGGGCAGGCGCCCCACATGACTGTGGGCGGGATCGTACCGGCTTCGTGGGCGCGGACGATGTCGCCGAACTGCGCCGCGTCCCCCAGGCCGAGGATCACCATGAAGGCATGGGCAAGCTCGGGGTGCTTGTCGGCCGCGGCGTAGTGCGGGGGCTCGTCGAGGCACAGATTGAGCGCGAAGAGTGGAGCGAGGAGGTTGTAGCGGAAGCCGGCGGCCCGCGCGCGCCACTCGCCGGGCAGGCTCGCATCGTCGAGCAGCTCCAGGAACGTCTGCTGCGGGTTCAGGCCCGAAGCCACGAAGTGCCGTGCGCGCAGCCGCTCCCCGTCAGCCGTTTCGATGCCCACCGCGCGGCCGTTCTCGACGAGGATCCGGCGCGGCGTGACTCCGAGGCGGACGATCCCTCCCGATTCCTCGACCGCGGCCACGAGCGCGCGGGCGAGGGCGGCGGAGCCGCCTCGGCAGAGCTGGGCCTTGCCCGGAGAGGCGAGGAGCGCCGGGATGTGGTGGCCGAAGCCGCGACAGCGCAGGTCCACCTCGCGCAGGCCGTTGAAGAAGAGCAGGCCCGCCTTTACGACCGGATGGGTGAACTCGCGCTCGACGAACTCCAGCGGCGAAAGCGCGCTCGTCTCGAGGAGCAGTCGGCCCTCGGCCGAGCGTTCGAGGAGCGCGCGTCGGCGTTCGGGGGGCAGCGGGGGAGTGCGGCTCTCGGGGAGCAGGATCCTGGGGACGATCGGCATGAAGGCGTCGCGCCACCGGCGCAGCGCCGCCGCGTCGCGCGCGCTGAAGCGCTCGACCGAGGCCGCCGTCTTCTCGAAGTCGGTCCACCACTCGAGCGCGTCGCCGCTCCGCAGCACCAGGGCGACGTTCAGCTCGGGCTCGAGGTACGACGCGCCGTGCCGCGCGAGCTCGAGGTCCGTGTACCACGGAGCCTCGCGGATCGCGCGATGGAACACCGAGTGCACGTTGTGGCGGAAGCCGGGGAAGCGCGGGTCCTCCACCGTGGCGAGTCCGCCACCCGCCTCCTGCCGGCGCTCCAGGCAGACGGTCCGCAGGCCCGCGCGACCGAGGTACGCCTGGAGGACGAGGCTGTTGTGGCCGGAGCCGAGGAGGATGCCGTCGTAGTCGGCGGTCACGCTCCGGCCTTCGGGAGGTCCGCCTCCGTCAGGCGCTCGCCGGCGCGCATCACGCGATGGGCCTGCCCGAGCCGCCGGCATTCGGCCACGAAGGCGTCGGGCGAGGCGGTGTTGAACTCGAACATCTCGTAGTGGCAGGGCACCACGAGCCGCGCGCCGATCGCGTGGGCGAGGCGCGCCGCTTCCTCGCCCGTGAAGTTGCCGGGGACGCGCCGCTCGGGGGCGCGGCCGTTGATGGGCAGGAGCGCGAGCGCAACGCCGAACGGCCGGAGCTTCTCGACCTGTCCCTCGTAGGGCACGCAGTCGCCGGGGTGATAGAGCGAATGCGGACCGAAGGCCACGACGTACCCGAGGTGGTGGCAGCGGCCGGCGGCGTCGCGGTCGATCTGCTCGTGCGCGGCGGGAACCGCGGTGATCCGGAAGTCGGCGACGACCACCGACTGGCCGTCGTCGAGGCCGCGCGGCCACGAGGGCGGGCAGTGGAGGCGCTCCGCCACGAACTCCCGGTTCGCCTCGGGGGCGACGAGCTCCAGCCGCGGGTTCACGCGCCAGAGGGGCAGGAGCGTCTCCGCGTCGAGGTGGTCCGTGTGGTTGTGGCTGGAGGTCACGACATCCACGAAGTCGAGCCTCTCCGGAGCCACGACCCGGCGCGTCATCCGCACGTGGGGCTTGTCCGTCTCCGCGTACTTCTTCGTGAGCGATTCCGACAGATACGGGTCGAGCAGCAGGTGCCGGCCGCGCCACTGCAGGAGGAACCCGCTCTGGCCGAGCCACCAGAGGCGGAAACCGGTCTCCTCCTTCCGCGACGAGGCGACGTCGGCCAGGAAGGCGTCGTCGGCGAGGACCGGCTCGATCACGCCAGCCCGATCTCGGAGCGCACTCGCGCGACCCCCGCCACGAGGCTCGCGAGCTTGGCCCGCGCCGCCCACCGCGCGGTCTGGCTCAGGCCGCAGTCGGGGGCGAACGACAGCTTCTCCGCCGGCGCGTGCCGCAGGCAGAGCCGAACGCGATCCGCGATCGTCTCCGGCGGCTCGACCCAGTAGCTCTTCACGTCCACGATTCCCACCGCGACGTCCTTCGTCTCCGCGATCGCCCGTATGACCTCGACCTCGGAGAACTCGCGGCTCGCCATCTCGACGTGGATCTCGTCCACCGCGGCCTCCAGGAAGGCGGGGAAGAGCGGGCCGTAGCGGCGCGGGGCGACCGCGCGCCCCTTGTAGTTGCCGAAGCAGAGGTGGGTCGAAAGGCGGGCCCGTCCGCGCACCGGCGCCACGGTGCGGTTCAGGATGTCCACGAGCCGCCGCGCGTCCTCGCGGTACGCGTAGCAGCTCATCGATGGCTCGTCCACGCAGATCTCGCGGCAGCCCGCCGCGACGAGCGCCTCGAGCTCGTCCCGCACCACGGGCAGCAGACCCTCCGTCAGCGCGTAGCGATCGCGATAGTGGTCGTTCGGCTCGAGCCGTCCCGCGAGCGTGTACGGTCCGGGGACGCTCGCCTTCAGCGTGGGCCCGGCGGGGGCGACGCGCCGGAGACGCTGGAACTCGGCGACGACACCCAATCCCTCGGGAGCCTGGAGAACGCCGACCACGCGGTGCCGGCCGCGCTGGTCGTGGCCGGGCGGGCCGAAGCGGCGCCTCGGCGCGGTCTCGCGCTCGATGCCGTCGAGGTGGCCGTAGAACGACAGGTTGAAGTCGAGCCGCGTGGGCTCGCCGTCCGTGATGACGTCGAGCCCCGCCGCCACCTGGTCGTGGACGGCGGCGATGACGGCGTCTTCCTGCAGCTCCTCGCGGTCGCTCTCGCCGAAGTGGTCCAGGTGCTGGGAGGCGAACTCGAGCCAGCCCGGCAGCGGGTAGCTGCCGATCACGGTGGTGCGCAGCGGCCGTTCCTTCACGATCCCAGCCTCTCGTAGAGACGCGCGAGCCGCCGCGCGTGCTCGTCGTAGGCCGACTCGAACAGCGCGGCCGATCGCTCCGCCCCCACCACCGCGGGAGCCGTGAGGACACGCGGAGGCTTGCCCGCAGCGGCGAGGCGCGCCGCGACCTCGGCCTTGACCGCATTCACGAGGAGGGCGCCTCCCACCGTCGAGCCCGGCGAAACGGGTGTGTCGAGGCCGGGCACGCGCACCATCGCGTCGCCCGCCGGGGCTCCGGTGTCCAGCACGAGATCGGCGACGTCCTGGAGTCTCCGGCCTTCCGGATGGCGCGACGGGCTGGCCTCCGCGTGGGCCCGGCTCACGATGGCCACGACCTTCACCCCGCGCTGCCGGAAGCCTTCCGCCATCTCCACGGCGACGACACCGCTGCCGCTCGACGAGGCGACGAGCGCCGCGTCGGGCGGGCGCACGTCGTAGTTACGCAGGATCCGCTCGGCGAGGCCGGAGACGTTCTCGAGGAACATGGCCTGGCGCTGGCCGTTCGCCCCCACCACGAGGTTGTGGAAGGTCAGGGACAGCTCGACGATCGGGTTGAAGCCGGGGAACGAGCCGTAGCGCGGCCACATCTCCTCGACGAGGATCCGGCTGTGGCCGCTGCCGAAGACGTGGACCATGCGGTCGGCGAGGATCGCCTCGGCGAACCAGTCGGCAGCCCGGGCGATCGAGCTCTGCTGGCCCTCCACCGCGGCGAGGAGGCCCCGGGACTTCGCCAGGTACTCGCCGGCCGGCCCCGCCTCGAGGGCGGCCCGGGCGGCGCCTAACGCACCCGCGCCCTCGCCGAGGGCGGCAGGTACGATCCGGACCCTGCCGCCGAGCGGCCGCCACTCGACGGCGTCCAGGAACCGGCCGAGCGGCTCGAAGAGCGCCGGCCCCGCGCGGGCGATGCCGCCGCCGAGGATGACGACCTCGGGATCGACGGCGTTGGCGATCGAGGAGATCCCGCAGGCCAGGCGGTGGACGGAGCGCAGCCAGGCCTCGGTGGCTTGCGGGTCGCCGGCCCGGTGCGCGGCCACGAGCTCGTCCGTCGACTGGAAGCGGCCGCTCGTCCGCTGGGCGACGTTGGCGTTGCCGATGAACGTCTCGAGGGCGCCGGGCACCGGAGTTGTCAGTGGCGGCGGGCCGTCGGGATCGAGGGAAAGGTGTCCGAAGTGTCCGGCCCGGCCGATGTGGCCGCGCAGCAGCCGCCCATCGAGGAGGATCGCGCCGCCCACACCCGTCCCGAGCGTGAGGAGGACCGCGTTGGCGCAGCCGACGGCGGCGCCTCGCCAGGCCTCGCCGAGGAGCGCGGCTTGCGCGTCGTTGAGGACACGTATGGTGGCGCGCGTCCGGAGCAGCTCCGCCCAGTCGAGGCCGACGAGGCCCTGGAGCCGGCCCTGGAGCGCTCCCACTCGCTGGAGGTCCGGCGTGGGCAGGCCCGGCGTCGCGATGCCGATCGCGGAAGCCCGAGAGCCGCGGGCCGATTCGAGAGCGTGAACGGACTCGCGGATGAGCTCGGGCCAGCGACCTTCGCCGTCGCGTGTCTCGAAGGAGCGCTCTTCGAGCACCTGTCCCTCTTCCGAGAACGAGCCCAGCTTGACGTTCGTCCCGCCGAGGTCGATGCCGATCGCGTAGCGCATCCTTCAGCCCCGCGCGCCGCCCTCGGTCACGGACCAGCCGCCGTCAACAGCCAGCATCTGCCCGGTGACGAACCGCGACTCGTCGGAGAGGAAGAAGACGACGGCCGCGTCCAGGTCGCTCGGCCGGGCGGCGCGGCCGCCGTCGAGCGGCTGCTTGCCGCGGATGAAGGCCTGGATCTGCGCGTCGGCCATGGCGCGGCGGCTGCCCGGCGTGTCGGTGAGGCCGGGAAGCAGCGCGTTGAAGCGGATGCCGCGCGGCGCGTAGTACGCGGCGGCGGCCACCGTCAGGCCTTCCAGGCCCGCCTTGGCCGCCGCGTAGACATGTGTATCGAAGTGGCGCGGAGACGGCGAGAAGCCGGAGACGGAGCCGAGGTTCAGCACCGCGCCCGGCGTGCCGTGCTTCAGCCAGTGCTGGACCGCCGCGCGGTTCGAATAGAAGACGGACGTGAGGTTCAAGCGCAGCGTCTCCGAGAAGGCCTCATCCGTGGCCTCGTGCAGGGGGCCGTCGCCGAACGAGCGCCCACTGCCTCCAGCTACATGGTAGAGCGCGTCGAATCCTCCGAGCTCGGCCACCGCCCGGGAGATCGCCGAGCGAGGCGTGTTCGAGTCGCGGGCATCTCCGATCATCACGCGGCATGCGGATCCCAGCTCCGCCTCGAGCCCGTCCGACCCGTCCGCGGGCAGCCCCACGGCGACTACGCGCGCACCGGCGGCGACGCAGGCCCGCACTCCCGAGAGCCCGATGCCGCTCGTCCCCCCGACGACCACGACCACCTTGCCGGAGAGTGCGTCGGCTCGCATCCGGCTGACCGACGGCTACCGGCCCCCGGCGGGAGGCACCGGCCGCGCTGTGGGGTGAGCCGTGGCCAGGAGCGCCAGCTCGATGTCGCGATACGCCTCCTGCGCGCTCGACTCGACGGGCCGGCCTTCCTCGATGTCGCCGACATAGCGGTCGTAGAGCGTCTGCGCCGGTGTCTCGACGGGGTAGAGGCGGATCATGCCGTCGCGCGTGGCCAGCAGCATCGGCCGTCCCTCGCGCGTCTCGAAGCGTAGCAGGTAGCGGTCCGACGTGACGACGTAGTTGATGTCGATGCGCTCGCGGTCGTTGGCCTTGCGGTCGTAGATCGCGAGGTCGGCGGCCCAGGTGATCGACAGGTGCGCCGTCGCCCCTCCTTCGAAGTCCACCACCAGCAGCTCCGTGTCCGGGATGGGGAAGGTCTGCGTCAGGCGATAGCCGTGGTAGCCGAGCCCCACGACTTCGCGCCCCGCGAGATGCCGAGCCGTGTTCAGGTTGTGGATGAGCGCGTCCACGAGCGGCCCGCCGTTCTTCTTGGGGTCGATCGCCCAGGGCGCCCAGTACGGGTAGTGGTGGATCCAGTCGTGCTTGTAGAGCGCGAGGCGGCCGAACTCGCCGGAGTCGAGGACCTTCTTGAGCGTCTGGACCTGCGCGTTGCCCGTCCTCTTGTAGATGACGAGGCAGCGGCCGTCCTTCGTCGCCTCCGAGATGGCGCGCGCGTCCTCGAGCGTCGGGGCGAGCGGCTTCGTCGTGACGATCTTCTTGCCGGCGGCGAGCGCCTGCTCGACGAGAGGACGGCGCACGAAGGGCGGGGTGAAGACGAGTGCTATGTCGATCGATCGATCCGCGAAGATCGCCTCGGGCGTCGCGACGACCGGAGCCCCCAGACGCTCCGCCGTCACCCGGGCCGCCTCGGGGTCGGGGTCGTAGACGGCCCCCACCCGGACCCGTTGGCTCTTCGCGAGGATCGGGCTCTGGATGCGGGCGAAGTCGCCGCCGCCCAGCAGCCCGGCCTTGTAGATCTTCACCCCACCCCCCGTGCCATTCGAAGCAAAACGAAATCAAACATCAGTTTCGTTAGCTTATACTCCCTTTCGCAGCTCCCCTTCAAGAACCGGAGGTGGCGGGTGAGCCATTTCGGCTGGATCGACGGCAGCATCGTCGGCCTCTACCTGCTGGCCACGATGGCCGCGGGCATCTGGGTCCGCCGATACGTGGGCGGCGTCGAGGACTTCCTGGTCGCGGGCCGCGAGATGGACGTCCACCTCGGCATCGCCTCGCTCGCCGCCACCGAGTTCGGGATCGTGACCTGCATGTACACGGCGGAGGCCGGGTACCGCTTCGGCTTCGCCGGTGCGACTCCGGGAATCCTGATGGCTATCGCCATGTTCGTCGTCGGCGTGACGGGCTTCTGCATCAAGCCGCTCCGCGACGCGGGCGTCATGACGCTGCCCGAGCTCTTCGAGAAGCGCTTCGGGCCGGGCGTGCGCCGAGCCTCGGGTGTCGTCATCGTGCTCGGCGGGCTGCTGAACATGGGCGTCTTCCTCCGCACGGGCGGCGAGTTCCTGATGACCGTGACCGGTCTCGCCGGGACGAGCGGCGCCGCGGCGACGGGGAGCTGGGCTTCCGCGCACCGCCTCGAGATCTGGATGACCGCCCTCCTGATCATGGTCGCGGTCTACACGATCCTCGGCGGCATGCTCTCCGTGCTCGTCACGGACTTCCTGCAGTTCGTCGTGATGAGCGTGGGGCTCGTGGCGGTGACGGTGCTCGTGCTGTCTAAGATCGGCTTCTCGAGCCTCGCGGAGACCGTCGATCGCCACTACGGCGCCGCCGGCTTCAACCCGATCGTGAACCCGGAGATGGGGTGGGCCTACGTGCTGTTCAACGCCTGCCTGAACCTCGCCGTCGTCTTGACGTGGCAGACCACGATCCAGCGCGTGATGGCGGCCAAGGACGCGCGAACGGGCCAGAAGGTGTACACGGGGACGGCCTTCTTCTTCGTCTGTCGCTTCCTGATCCCGGGGCTGTGGGGAATCGCAGCCCTGCAGGCGCTGCCTCCGGGCACTCCGGGCGTCACGACGCTGACCGCGATGCCCTCCTGGCTCGGTCCCTTCCTGCCGGTGGGGCTCACGGGCCTCATGATCGCGGCCATGCTCGCCGCCGACATGTCCACCGACTCG
>JBKPBQ010000608.1:0-16845 GCA_046726955.1 Acidobacteriota bacterium | reverse complement strand
CCTTGGTCCCACGCGCGGTCCTGCTTCCCCCGTATGGGACCAAAGGCCAATTTGCAACAGTAGTGCACGCTGGAACAATCGAGGACCGTTCGTCGGGGGGGCGTCGTGTCCGCGCGAGGCTTGCCCCGTATCGGGCCGAGGAAGCCCAGGTCGATCGAACAGGAGGGTACCCTCCATGCGCACGCTAGCTCTGCTTCTCGTCGTTCCCGTGACGTTCGTCTACGCTCAGCAGTCACAGCCGCCGTCGTCGCAGAACCCGCCCGCAGCGCCTCCCGCCGTGAGCGCACAGACACCGGCCCAGCCCACCACCGTCGAGCAGACCGCGAGCCCCGAGATCGTGGGCGCCGTGGCCAAGGACCTGTCCCTCACGCCGTGGCAGGCCCAGGGGGCCGCAGGCACGCTCTTCGGCCTGGCCAAGACCAAGCTGAGCCCCGAGGACTTCGCCAAGGTCGCGAGCGCCGTGCCGAACATGGAGGGACTGCTCAAGGCGGCTCCCGTCGCCGACGCGAAGTCGTCGGCGGCCGACATGTTGACTGGCGCCGCGGGAGGCGCCGGGCTCGGTTCGGTCGCCACGGTCGCCGGCCCGCTCATGAAGCTCGGGCTGAAGCCGGACACGATCGCGAAGCTCGCGCCCAGCCTCATCAAGGCCGTTCAGACGAAGGGCGGCGCCGAGGTCGCATCGCTGCTCACCAGCGCTTTCAAGTAGGCCGCTGCCGTCGCCGACGGGCGGGCCGGCAAGGCTCGCCCGTCCCCTCGTTCCCCACCGAGACGGCACTCCGTTTGCAAAGATGTCGTACCCATGAACTCGCGGACCGTTCGATGGTCGACGTGTTCCCGCGGGAGGCAGTGTCGTGGAGGAAGACATGATGTTGCGGCTCATGGCGAGGAACTGGTGGGTGATCGTCTTGCGGGGAGTCTGCGCGATCCTCTTCGGAGTGCTGGCCTGGACCTGGCCCGGGGTGACCCTGGGCGCGCTCGTGCTCCTCTGGGGTGCCTACGCCTTCATTGACGGCGTCCTCGCGCTCGTCAGCGCGTTTTCGGGAGCGAGCGGCCAACCGTGGTGGGTCCTGGCGCTCGAGGGGTTGGTCGGTCTCGGAGCAGCAGCGGCGGCCGTCATGTACCCCGGCATCACCGCTCTCGTGCTGCTCTACATGATCGCCGCCTGGGCCATCGTCACCGGCGTCTTCGAGATCGCGGCGGCGATACGGCTCCGAAAGGAGATCGAGGGAGAGGTCTGGCTGGGCCTGGCCGGCCTGGCGTCCGTGCTGTTCGGACTGCTGCTCGTGGCCCAGCCGGGCACGGGGGCTCTGGCCGTCGTCTGGATCATCGGAACGTACGCGATCCTCTTCGGCACCCTGCTGGTGGCCCTCGGGTTCCGGTTGAAGGGACTCCGGGATCGGCTGGGATACCCCGCAACGGCGCACTAGGCAGCTGCCGCTCGGCATCTTCCAGGGCTTACACGAGCCCCGTACAACGTCGTTTCCTTCTTTGTACGTTCGGCACCAACGAGGCAAAAGGCCCCAGTTGAGCCACCGTTGCTCAACCAGCAGTGGCTCCTCGGAATTCGGCACACGGAGCTGGCGCCCGGTCGCCGCGCGCCGGAGCCATCGACAATGGCAAAACCCTTGCACTTGCCGCAGTCGCGGCCAACACAGGCCTTTCAGCGAGTAATCACATGATCAAGAGACTGTTGTGGGTGCTTCCTCTGGTGCTCGCCGTCGCCTCGGTCAACCCCGCCGTGGCGCAGGAGAGAAGGAGACGGTCGTGCGCGCACGCGCCGGAGTTCGACCCCAGGGCGTCGGGAGCCGCCTTGGCGCTCCTCGTCGGCGGAGCCTTGCTCCTCTCCGAGCGGCGCCGCCGGCCCGCAGCGTAGGGCCCGCGTCGGTTTCGCAGCGAGCCGTTCGGCCGCCGTCACCGCACGGCGGGCGCGACGATCGCCTGCCAGTTCAGGATCGCGTTCCACACGAGCCGGTGATCGCCCCGGTTCAGATCGCGGTGTAGAGGGTTGAAGTTGAAGGCGACGACGTGCCCTCGTCCCGCGGGCAGGTCCAGGATCGCCGGCCGGCCCACGAGGTTGCTCTCGCCCCAGGCCTGACCGCTCACCACGAACGGGGCTCCGTCCCCGGCGCCCCACTCCATGACGACGCCGCTCCTGTCCTCCGGGCCGTCGAGGCACGACGTGCAATACGCCATGCGCAGCCACGCGCGCGGAGCGTCGTAGAGAGGAAAGTTCTGCCGGAAGACGTGCAGCCGCTCGGGATACCCGTAGGCGAGCGGGTGATCGGGGCGCGCGAAGCGGACCCGCACGTGGGCTCCGGGCGTGCGGGTCGCTCCGCGCGAGGACGCGGAGGCCGACGAGCCGCCGTCTCCGTCTTCGCTCCGCGGCACGCCTCCCGCCGCGCGCCGCACGCCCCGCACGATCCCTCCTTCGAGCGGGAGCATCGATCCGCTGCCGAGCGTCACGAGCAGGCCGCCGTTGCGCACGAACGTGTCGAGCTGGGCGAGCCCGTCGTAGCCGATGCCGCCCGTGATGTCGTCCGACTCGGCGGGCGTGCCGTGGCTGGGGGTCGCCGTCGTCTTCTTGTAGGGCATCGGGCCCCACGCCCGGGGCAGCCCCTGGATCTGCTCGGCCAGCTCGAGGTCGACGTGCCCGTAGAGCAGCACGTCGATCTCGCGCAGCTTTCCCGCTCGAACGTCCTCGTCGCGGATGTACGTGTATGGAATCTTCCTCTGGTCGAGCGAGTACCGCACCCAGCCGATGGAATCGGTGTCGGCCCAGGGGACCCACACACCGAGCCGCGGCACCGGTGTGGTGTGCGTGGGCACGTCAGGTGCCGCGGCTCGGGAGGCAATGTCCAGCCCCAGCTCGTTCGCGGTCTCCCTCAGAGCGGATTCCAACCCGTCCTGCGCCGCCAGGGTCCAGCTCCCCGCGGGGTATTCCGTCGCGCCGGCCCTGAATGGCTTCTCCGCCACCCGCACGTCGAACCGCTCCAGCCGATAGCGCGCGGCGAGGAGTGCTTCCTGGCCGGTGTCCTTCAGGACGTAGACCGGTCCGGCTCCGCTGATCGAGCCCTTCACGTCGGGCCGCTCGGCGAGCGGCGCGACCGCGACGCCGCGGACCGAAGGATCGCTCGTCGGCTTCGCCTCCAGGCGGTAGTGCGCGGGCAGCTCCCACGAGATGTCGTCGTAGGGCTGGCCGCCGTCCTTCGGAAAGTACTGCGGTGTCAGCAGGTCCACCGCGTAGTTGCGGTACGGCTGGTCGAGCTTCACCACGTATGTGCCGGCGGGATAGCGGCCGTCCGTGAGCGCGAAGGAGGCGGTCGCCCGTCCCACCTCGATCTTCTGGCCCAGCAGCAGCCGCACCATGTCCGCGACGCGGGCGCGGTCGCCCTGGTCCGCGGGGATCACGAAGCCGTACGGCGCCTCGTCGAGGCCCTTCCTCCAGGAGTTGTAGCCCTTGCGGTAGAAGCTGCGCAGGAACTCCTTGGCGTTGCGCGCCGTGTGGTCGAGCGCGGCGAGCGCCCCGGTCTCGTTGTAGTTGACGTTGTCGCGCGCGGACCAGGCGAAGGAACGCGACGGCGGGGGGGCGGGGCGGTACCACTGCATCGTGACGTCGTCGTCGTCGAGCTCGCGGCGCACCGTCTCGGCGGTGGCGTTTCCGAACGTCTCGTACCCGCGGCCGAGCGCGTTGTGGTTCATGGCCACGGAGTCGAGGTAGTGGTGGCCGAAGGCCTCGCCGAACTTCCACGTCCACACGCCCGGCATGCCGAGCGCCGTCATCGTCCGCACCTCGTGGAAGCTCAGCTCCAGGAACTCTCCGTGGGTGATCGGATCCAGGTGCGGGTTGTAGGGACCAGTGCCGTTCCACGTGAGCATGAGCGGGATCGCCTCGTGGAGGTCGTGGACGACGGTGGGGTGCCACTCGTGGAACATGCGGTGCACGGCCTTCGTCGTCTCGTGCGTCTGCTGGTGGGTGTCGCGATTGATGTCCACGAACGCGTACTTCGACCAATAGGGCGGCGACTGGCGGGGGAGCGCGGCGTAGTCGGTCTTTCCCTTCAGGAAGCGGTAGAACCACTCCACGACCTTGTCGCGGCCGTCGGGGTTCGAGACCGGGTTCACGAGCACGACGAGCTCCGAGCGGATGCGCCGGATCATCGGCTCCTCGGAGACGGCGAGGCGGTATGCGAGCTCGAGGACGGACTCCGTGGACCCCGTCTCGTCGGAGTGGAGCGCGGCGTTGAAGTAGTAGACGGGGCGCGCGGTCGCGACGAGGGCCTCGGCCGCGGCAGGATCCGTCCGGCGAGGGTCGGCGAGCCGCGTCGTCGCCTCCTTGAGGCGCTCGAGATCGCGGATGCCTTCCTCGTCGGCCACGGCCAGCATCAGGATCTCGCGGCCTTCCTCGCTGCGGCCGATGGGGAAGACGCGTACGCGCGGCGACGCGGCGGCGAGAGCCCGCGCGTAGGCGTGGGTCTTCGCAGTGTCCACGAGCTCGCCAGGGGCTCCCATGATCCGGCCGAAGAAGTCGCGCGGCGACGGGACCGTCGCCGACTCCGGCAGGTACGACACCCAGGGCGAGAGGAAGCGGGCCTCGGTCGTTGCGGCGGCGATCGCCTCCACCGAGCCGGGCTCCACGGTGTCGGCCGCGGCGGTGGCCGCCGAGGCCTGAAGGGCGAGAAGGAGGGCAGGGACCAGGGTCATGGTCCGGAAGTCTATCGCCAGGGAGGCGACCGAGACGGCCGGGGGTCACGCTCGGCGGGTTAGCATGGATTCGGGGGTCACCACGCCTCGAGAGCCGATCGAAGCCGAGATCGAGGCCGTCTTCCGCCGGGAGTCGGGCCGGCTGATCTCGGTCCTCACGCGCCTCTTCGGGCCCCACAACCTGGAGCTCGCCGAGGACGTGGTGCAGGCCTCGTTCGTGGCCGCGCTGGAGACGTGGGGACGCTCGGGCATCCCCGACAACCCGGTGGCCTGGCTGCTCACGACCGCCCGGCACCGCGCGATCGACGCCATCCGCCGCGAGCGGACGCGGCGCACGTTCGCCGCCGACCTCTCGCGCTACCTGGACGGCGAGTGGACGCTCACCACCACCGTGAGGGAAGCCTTCGGCGAGGACGTGATCCGCGACGACCAGCTCCGGATGATCTTCATGTGCTGCCATCCCGAGCTGAGCGCGGAGAGCCAGCTCACGCTGATCCTCCGCACGCTGTGCGGTCTCAGCGTGCCCGCCACCGCGCGCGCCCTGCTCGCCACCGAGGCCACGGTCCAGAAGCGGATGGTCCGGATCCGGCAGCGCCTCAAGGGCGTCGAGTTCGCGCTTCCCCGGCCCGAGGAGCGCCAGGCCGCGCTCGAGACGACGCACGCGGCGCTCTACCTGCTCTTCAACGAGGGCCACCTCTCGACGGACGAGG
Source organism: Acidobacteriota bacterium (assembly GCA_046726955.1). Lineage (GTDB taxonomy): Bacteria > Acidobacteriota > Vicinamibacteria > Fen-336 > Fen-336 > CAVPGH01. The sequence goes on along the minus strand of JBKPBQ010000608.1, from coordinate 11,434 downwards.
AGCCCATCCGCCGCGAGCTGTGCCGCGCCGCCATGGAGCTGACGCAGCTCGTGGCCGACGAGCCGTCGCTCTGCAGCTCCGACACCCTCGGCCTGCTCGCGCTCATGTGCTTCCAGGCCGCGCGCCTGGACTCGCGCCTCGACGCCAACGGCGACGTCGTCCCCCTCGATCGGCAGGACCGGACGCGCTGGGATCGCGGGCTCATCGGCCGCGGCTACGCGTGCCTCGTCGGCGCGAGCCGGATGGAGGCGGTCGTCGCCAGCCGCTACCACCTCGAGGCCGCGATCGCGGCCCGCCACTGCGCCGCCCGCGACTTCGCCGAGACGGACTGGGCCTCGATCTGCAGCCTCTACGATCGGCTCCTGGAGCTCGCGCCGTCGCCGCTCGCCGAGCTCAACCGCGCGGTCGCGCTCTCCTATCGCGACGGGCCCGAAGCCGCGATTCCCGTCGTGGAGGCGATCCGGCGCTCGGAGCGCCTGGAGGGAAGCCACGCCGTGGCCGCGGTCCTCGCCAACCTCTACGCCCGCGCGGGGAAGGACGAGCCTTCGCGCCGCTACCTCGAGGAGGCGCTCGCGTCGGCCCGGACCCGACACGAGCGCCAGCTCATCGCGCAGAGGTGGAGCGGGCACGGGACGCCTACGCAGGAGGCTCGAAGACGGGCTGAACGCGGATCCGCCCGTTCGGGTTGTTGCGCAGGAACGGCGAGCCCTGCGCGATCTCCGCCGCCTTCTCGACCGAATCGGCGCGCAGGATCGTGAAGCCGCCGATCAGCTCCTTCACCTCCGCCATCGTGGTGTCGGTGACGAAGCCCTTGCCGTTGCGCGTGACCACGGCGCCTCCCGGGGCCAGGGCCGAGCCCGGGTTGCGCAGGACGCCCTTCTTCTCCAGCTCCTTGAACCACGCGCCCCACTCCTCCATGGCGGCCTGGATCTCCTTCGGGGATCGCTTCGTCCAGTCCCCGGTGCCGCCCTCGTACATCACCAGATAGTCGCCCATCGCATCCTCCGTCGTCTTTTTCCGAGAACGTTCGTGCTCTCTGCCTCCATGACGGATGGGCGGGGCCGATCGGGACATGCCGATCGGGACATGCCCGCGCCGGCTTTTTTCGCGATCAGGACGCCGCCGGCGGCCGCAGCGACCGTCCGGCGACGCTGGCGACGATGGCGGTCAGCTCGCCCGGGTCCACGGGCTTGGGCACGTGCATGCTGTAGCCGGCGTTGAGCGTGCGCACGCGGTCCTGTGTCCGCCCGTAAGCCGTGAGCGCGATCGCGGGCGTGGCGCCGCCCTCGTCCGCGCCGAGCGCGCGGACCTTCGCGATGAACGCGTAGCCGTCCTCGTCCGGCATCTCGATGTCGGAGACGACGACGTCGGGCCGCCAGCGGCGCAGCACGTCCAGGGCTTCGGTCGCCCCCAGGCAGGTCTGGACCTCGGCCCCGGCTCCGACGAGGATCGCCTGCACGAGAGCGCCCGCATCCGCGTGGTCGTCGACGGTGAGGACGCGGAGGCCGTCGAGCCTCGCCCCGCCCCGCGGCGGGCCCGGGGGAAGGGTGCCCGCGACGACGGGGGGCGGCGGGAAGAGCGGAACCTCCGCGACGGCCACCGGCAGGGACACCACGAAGGTGGCGCCCCGGTTCTCGCCCGCGCTCTCGGCGCGCACGGTGCCTCCGTGCAGCTCGACGAGATGCTTGACGAGCGCGAGCCCCAGCCCGAGGCCGCCGTGCGCGCGCGTGCTCGAGCTGTCGCCCTGCCGGAAGCGCTCGAACACGTGGGGCAGGAGGTCGGGCGACACCCCCTTGCCGGTGTCGCTCACCACGATGTCCGCGTGCGAGACCGCGCGCCGCAGCCGCACGTCCACCCTTCCGCCCCGCGGCGTGAACTTGACCGCGTTCATGAGCACGTTCCACACGACCTGCTGCAGCCGCTCCGGGTCGCCGGTGACGGGCCCCACGCCCGACCCGAGGTCGCTCACCACGCGGATGCCCTTGGCTTCGGCGGCGGGCCGGACGGCATCGAGCGCCGCCTGCACGACCGTCTCCAGGTCCACCGCGCGGACGTCGATGCGCATCTTGCCGGTGGTGATCCGGGAGAGGTCCAGGAGGTCGTCGATGAGCTGCACCTGGACGTCGGCGTTGCGCACGATCGCGTCCGTGGCCCGCTCGAGCATCCCCTCGCCGTGCGCCTCTCCGCTCTGCAGCATCCGCGCCCAGCCGTAGACGGCGTTGAGGGGCGTGCGGAGCTCGTGGGAGAGCACGGCCAGGAACTCCTCCTTCGCGCGGTCGGCGCTCTCCGCGACCTGGCGGGCTTCGCGCTCCTTGCGCAGCAGGTTGTCGCGCTCGGCCGCCGCGCGCCGCAGCGCCTCCGCCGCGGAGTGGAGCGCCGCGCCCACGTCCCGGATCTCCTGAATCGGGGTCTGGGGCGGCGCCGGCACCTCGTGGCGGCCGAGCGCCTCGCCGGCGGCCCGCAGCTCCGCGATGGGCCGGCTGATGCTCCGCGCCACGCGCAGCGCCGCGAGCGTGCCGATCGTGAGAGACAGCAGGAGCCCGCCCCCGTACGCGGCGAGCGACCGCCACATCGCGGTGTCGACGAGCGTGGTGGGGATGCCGAGCACGGCCAGCCAGCCGCTGTGAGAGAGACGGCTGTAAGGCGCGAAGATGCGCTCGCCCTCGAGGGAATAGGCGAGGCCGAACCCCTCGGCGCCGCCTTGCGCCACGACGGCCTCGACGCTCGGGGAGAGGCGGCCCCCGATGTTCACCTCGTGCGCGCGCGATCGGGCCACCCGCCGCCCGTGCGCGTCCACGATCGAGATCACCCAGTCGTCGGGGACGCGCTGTCCCACGAGGATCGCGCGGATGCCTTCCGGCTCGACGAGGGCGGTCAGGACGTGGCGGAGCTGCCCGTCTCGCGCCACGGGTACGCGGACGGCGAAGAGCCAGTCATCGTGCGTGCCCGGGGCGAGGCTGCCCACGACGGGGGCGAGGCTGCCGACCACCCGGTCGAAGCTCTCGCGGTCGGTAATCGGGGGCAGGGGACTTCCCGGCGCGAAGCGGGTGTCCACGAGCGGCGTGCCGTCGGGATCGGCGAGGACGATGGCCGCCCAGGCCGGCCTCAAGTCCACCACCTTGAGCGCGCGCTCCCGGAAGGCGGGGAGGTCGCCCCGCTGGAGCGTCGCGGCGGTGGCCAGGGCCTCGAGCACGCTGGTCGAGCTGCCGAGCTCGGCGTCCACGGCAGTGGCCACGGAGCGCGCGAACTCGAGGCCGACGCGCTGCGCCTGGGCGCGCCCCTGCCGAGCCAGCGCGACGAGCCCCAGTCCGGTCATGGCCGCGAGGGGGAGGATCGCGGCCGCGGTGAGGAGCACCAGCCGCCGCCGCAGGCGGACCCCCGGGACCGGGAGCTCGTCTGCTCCTGATGTGGACGATTGCGTCAGGGCCATCGATCCGGCGTCGCCTGGCGCAGCGGCACCTCGCGACGCCGTACTCTCTCCGGCCCTAGGCTACTCTTTCCTCCGCCAGCTCCGCCATCTCGTCTCGAGTCGTCCCGCGAGATCTCGCGGCTTTTCGGCGTAGACCCGCTCGGCGAGCGCGAGGGCCCTCTGGCGCAGCTCTCGCCGCGCCTCGCCGATCTGCCGGGCGACGGAGCGGACCGCCGATCGCGGAACCTGGCCGTTCGAGCGGGACACTCTCTCCCTCAGCACCGCCAGATCGTGGTCCTCGCCGAGGCGATCGCTGAGCACGTGGGCGCGCCGCACCAGCGGCGTGATCGTTCGGGGGTCGATGGGCTCCAGGATCTCGAGCTCCTGGAACAGGTACTTGGCCTGCTTGCGCAGCTCGTGCAGGTTGTCGTCGCTCGGCCGGCGCCTGGCCTCGGCGAGCTGCGCGCGTCCCGCTCGGTAGACCCGATCGACGCCGGCGCCGAGCGCGGCCCAGCTGCGGTGCCCGAGGGGCCACGCGCTCGCGCGGCGCCGAACCGACTGCAGGGCACTGCGCGTGGGCTCGAGAGGCTTCTTGCCCACAAAGAACCGACGGCGCGTCCGGAGCTGATGACGGACGAGGGCGTCGCGAACACGGGCGAGGGGCTGGCCGTTCCGACGGGAAGCGGTGCCGAAGAGACGATCGAAGGCCTCGACCAGGATCTTCGCGTCGCGCACGGCGCCCAGGGGTCGCGCCGCGTCGCGGAGCTCGTCGTTCTCGTGCCGATACTGCCGCCCGCCGAGGGGTTTCCGGACGAGCCGCAGCGCCGCCCGCGCGCGCTTGATCCGCTTGCGCGCGTCGTGCACCGCGACGTCCTTCGGCTGGCCGCCCGAGGGCAGCTCGTCGAGGGCCTTCTTAGCCTCGGTGCGGACGATCCGCCGGACGCTTTCGGTTCCCGGCTCGTCCCGCCGGATCTGTCGGTTCACCGGCGGCCGTTCTCGCGGATCGCTTCCTCGACCCGCTCTTCCGCCGCCGCGGCCCCGCTCCGCCGCGTGGGCACGAACTCCCGTCCCTCGTAACGGTTGTAGGCGACGAAGAAGTGCTCGATCTGGTCGAGCACCTTCGCGGGCAGGTCGTCGATCGAATGCGCGGTGGGGCGGATCTTCGCCGTCTCCACCGTGCCGATCAGCCGGTCGTTGCGGATCGTCTGGCCGCGCTCCTTCTGGGTGGCTTCGATCGTCCCGAGAAGCCGCACCGTGAGCAGGCAGCCCGTGAACGTGGGCTCCTCGCCGATCACCATCACGTCGAGAGGGTCGCCGTCCTCGGCGCGGGTCCCGGGAATGAAACCGAAGTCGAAGGGGAAGGCCGCTCCCATCGGGAGCATCTTGTGCAGAAGGAAGACGCCCCGCTCCTCGTCGTACTTGAACTTGTTGCGGCTGCCGGCCGGCGTCTCGACGACGACGTGGAACAGACCGGACTCGCCCGCCCGCGGACCGAGGGCCCCGAGGCCGCCGCCCTTTTCGCTCGTGCTCATGGCTCGCCCTCGCCTCTCGACTCCCAAGGCGGAAGTGCAAGCGCCGTGCCGCGGCCAGAACCCTATTCCCCCAAAGGCCTATACCGCCGCCCGGAAGGGCGGATAGAATCCGGACATAGGGCGAGATAGGGACGGAAAGGCCTCCATGGGCGTGCTGGGTCGTCGCTCGTCGTGCGGACTCGCAGTCGCGGCTCTTCTGTTGTCCGCCGGCGCCGCGCAGACGCAGACGCAGACGGATCCCCTTCCCTCCTGGAGAGACGGGCCCTCGAAGCAGGCGATACGGAAGTTCGTGGGCGAAGTGACGAAGGAAGGCAGCCGAGACTTCATCCCGCCCGCCGAGCGCATCGCCGTCTTCGACAACGACGGGACGCTCTGGTCCGAGCAGCCGATGTACTTCCAGCTCGCCTTCGCCCTCGACCGCGTGAAGGCCGTGGCCGGGCAGCACCCGGATTGGAAGGAGAAGGAGCCGTTCAAGACGCTCCTCGCCGGCGACGTGCAGGGCGCGCTCGGGCAGGGAGAGAAGGCGATCCTCGAGATCGTGGCCGCGACGCACGCCGGGATGACGACCGACCAGTTCGCGAAGACCGTCGCGGAATGGACGAGGACCGCGAAGCATCCCCGGTCCGGCCATCTCTACACGGAGATGGTCTTCCAGCCCATGATCGAGCTGCTCGCCTACCTGCGCGCCCAGGGCTTCAAGACGTTCATCGTCTCCGGGGGCGGAGTCGAGTTCATGCGGCCGTGGGCGGAGAAGGCCTACGGCATTCCGCCCGAGCAGGTGGTGGGGAGCAGCGGGGAGACGCTCTATGTCATGCGGCCCGAAGGGCCGGTGCTCATGAAAGAGGCGAAGGTCGAGTTCATCGACGATGGGCCGGGAAAGCCGTCGGGTATCAACCGCTTCATCGGCCGGCGTCCCGTGTTCGCCTTCGGGAACTCGGACGGTGACGAGCAGATGCTGCAGTGGACCGCCGCGGGAGACGGCCGGCGGTTCGTGGGGATCGTCCACCACACGGACGCCGATCGCGAGTGGGCCTACGATCGCGAGTCGCATGTCGGCAAGCTGGACAAGGCCTGGGACGAGGCTCTGGCCAAGGGCTGGACCGTCGTGGACATGAAGAAGGAGTGGAACCGGGTCTACCCGTACGACAAGTAGGGACTCCATGAAGTCGCGCGACCAGATCCTCGACCTCAAGCAGCGCATCGGCCGTTCGATCATCGGACAGGACGCCATCATCGAGAGGCTGCTCATCGGCCTCCTCGCCAACGGAAACCTGCTGGTCGAGGGGCTTCCCGGCCTGGCCAAGACGCGGGCGGTGAAGAGCCTGGCCAAGCACCTCGACGCCGGGCTCTCCCGCATCCAGTTCACCCCGGACCTGCTGCCCTCCGACATCACGGGCACGGAGGTATACCACCAGGACGGCGGCCGCTCGGAGTTCCGCTTCGAGCAGGGGCCGATCTTCAACAACCTCATCCTCGCCGACGAGATCAACCGCGCCCCCGCCAAGGTGCAGGCCGCGCTGCTCGAGGCCATGGAGGAGCGGCACGTCACGGTCGCGGGCAAGACGCACAAGCTGCCTCCGCTCTTCCTCGTGATGGCCACGCAGAACCCGATCGAGCAGGAGGGGACGTATCCGCTCCCCGAGGCCCAGCTCGACCGCTTCCTCATGCACGTGCTCATCGGATACCCCGACGAGACGGCCGAGGGCGAGATCGTCCGCCTGGTGCGCAGCGAAGAGGACACCCTGGGCGGGAAGGCCCTCGCGGGCGAGGAGGAGCCGCCGATCCCGCAGCAAGCGGTGTTCGACGCCCGCAAGGAGATCCACGCGGTCACCGTCGCGCCGGCCATGGAGAAGTACGTCGTGGACCTGGTGTTCGCGACGCGGTACCCCGAGCGCTACAGCGAGGACCTGCGCAAGTGGATCCAGATCGGGGCCAGCCCGCGCGGTGGCCTCGCCCTCGACCGGTGCTCGCGCGCCCACGCCTGGCTCCAGGGGCGCGACCACGTGACTCCAGACGACGTGCGCGCGGTCGTGCACGACTGCCTGCGCCACCGCGTGTCGCTGAGCTACGAGGCGAGCGCGGCCGGCCTCACCGCCGAGAAGGTGGTGACCGAGATCGTCAAGGTCGTGGCGGTGGCCTGAGATGGACGCGGCGTACTTCCGGGCCTTTCTCCTCCTCGTGGTGCTCGCCGGCTGCAAGGCGTCGGGAGACGCGCCTCCGGCGCCCGCCGCGAGCGCCGTGCCTGCGGCCATGGCACCCGATCCCCAGCGGCTCGCCGGCCGGTGGAAGCGCGCCGACTCGAACTACACGATCGCCGTGGACGGTGTCGCCTCGGATGGAAAGCTCGCGGCCCGCTACCTCAACCCCGATCCGATCCACGTGGCCCGCGCCGAGTGGAAGGAGGCGGACGGGAGGCTCACGCTCGTCGTCGAGATGCGCGACCGCCTCTACCCCGGCAGCTACTACGAGCTGACCTACGACCCGGCGAGCGACGGGCTCTCCGGCGTCTACCACCAGCTCGCCATGAACCAGGACTTCGACGTCGCGTTCTACCGGCTCGAGAAAGGCGGGGGCGAAGCGCCGTGACGTCCGCCGCCCCGGGGCGTGCCGCCCCCGGCGTCTACACGAGCCTCGACGACCTCGTGAAGCTCCAGCACCGCGCGCGGGGATTCACGTTCCGCTCGCGGCAGCCCGTGCGGAGCCTGCTCTCGGGCCTCCACGCCTCGCGCGTGCGGGGGCGCGGGCTCGACTTCGAAGAGGTGCGGGCCTACGTGCCGGGAGACGACGTCCGCACCATCGACTGGCGGGTGACCGCCCGCACCGGCCAGGCCCACACTCGCGTCTACAACGAGGAGCACGACCGGCCCGCGCTCGTCGTCGTGGACCAGCGCCTCGCCATGTTCTACGGCACGCGGTTGAACCTGAAGTCCGTCACCGCGGCGGAGGCGGCGGCGCTCGCCGCCTGGCGCGTCGTCCGCGCCGGCGACCGCGTGGGGGCGGTCGTCTTCGACGACACGGACCTGGTGGCGCTGCGGCCGCAGCGGAGCCGGCGGCAGGTCCTGCGCATCCTCGAGGCCATCGTGGCCAAGAACCGCGCGCTGCGCGCGGACAGCCCGCGGCCGCCGGCCCCCACGATGCTGAACGAGGCGCTGGAGCGCGCGCGCCGCATCGTGGACCACGACCACGTCGTGGTGGTGGCGAGCGACTTCGACGGGACCGACGCCGACACGAAGCGGCTCGTCACGGAGCTCTCCCAGCACAACGACCTGATCGTCCTGCTCGTCCTCGACCCGTCCTCGCGCGACGTGCCGGACACGGGCCGCCTTGTGGTGACGGGGGGCGAGCTGCAGGTGCAGGTGGACGTTGGCCGCTCCGGCGAGAGGCCGGCGCTCGTCTCCTTCGTGAGCGAGCGCATCCGCCCCGTCCTGTCCTGGACGCGCGAGCTCGGGGTTCCGGTGCTCCCCCTGTCCACGGCGGAGGACGTGACCGCGCAGCTGAGCCGGGCCCTGGGCGCCGCCGCCCAGCCGCGGAGGGCGTGAAGCCATGGCTCCCGTGCCCCAGGCGACACCACTGACTGCGCTGGAGAGCCTCCGCGACATCGTGCTCGCGCCGCCCGCGGGCTTCTTCCCGCCCGCTCCCGGCTGGTACCTCATCGCGGCGGTCGCGATCGCGATCGTCGTGTGGGACGTGCTGCGCTACCGTCGCCAGCGCGCGGCGAACCTGTACCGGCGGCAGGCGCTGGCCGAGCTCGACCGCCTCGTGGACGTGCTCGAGCACAAGGGCGGACGGTACGAGGTGGCGGCGCGGCTGCCGGAGCTGCTCAAGCGCGTGGCCCTGCACGTCGAGCCCCGGGCCGCGGTCGCGGACCTCACCGGCCCCGCGTGGCTCGCCCAGCTCGACCGGATGTACGGCGGGGACGCGTTCTCGAAGGGGCCGGGCCGCATCCTGCCCCGCCTCGCCTACGGAACCGCGACCTACGTCGCGAGCGTCCCCCGCGCGGAGCTCGACGCTCTCGTCCGCCTCTCGCGCGAGTGGCTGGAGCGCCACCACGCATGAGCGAGCTGCTCACGCGCGCCGCGCGCGCACTCTCCGTCCCCCTCGGCGACTCGACGATCGAGCTGGCCGCGCCCTGGGCCTTCTTCTTCCTCCTCGTGCCCGTCGTGGTGTACGCGCTCCTTCCCGTCTACAAGGAGCGTCGCGCGGCGCTGCGCGTTCCCTTCTTCGCTCAGGTGGCGGCCGGGCTCGGCCAACGGCCCCAAGCGGGGGCGGTCGTTCGCGAGAAGGGCGTTCTCGAGCGGGTGGTCGCTCCCCTCGTGTTCCTGCTTCTCGTGGCGGCGGCGGCGCGGCCCGAGCTGGTGGAGCCGCCCGTCCAGAAGAAGGAGTCGGCGCGCGACCTGCTGCTCGCCGTGGACATCTCCGGCTCCATGGGCACGACGGACTTCTCCGATCCCCAGGGCCGGAAGATCGAGAGGCTCGACGCGCTCAAGCTCGTGCTCCGCGACTTCATCGCCCGCCGCAAGGGAGACCGCATCGCTCTCGTCGTCTTCGCCGACGCCCCCTACCTCCAGGCGCCTTTCACGCTCGACCACGACCTCGTCCTGGACCTCCTCGGTGAGGTCAAGGTGGGGATCGCGGGGCAGCGCACGATGCTCGGCGACGCGGTCGGCCTCGCGATCAAGCTCTTCGACGAGAGCAAGGCGAAGCAGAAGGTCGTGATCCTCCTGACCGACGGCAACGACACGGGCAGCCGCGTCACCCCGGCCAAGGCCGCGGAGATTGCACACGGCCACGGGATCACCGTCCACACGGTGGGGATCGGCGACCCCGCGACCAAGGGCGCCGACCTCGTGGACACGGGCACGCTCAAGGGGATCGCGGAGGCCACGGGGGGCGAGAGCTTCCTGGCCCTCGACCGCGAGGAGCTCGCGGGGATCTACCGCAAGCTCGACGAGATCGAGAAGTCGGACCTCCTGGCCGCCACCTACAGGCCGCGGCGTCCGCTCTTCCAGTGGCCTCTCGGGGCGGCGGCCGTCCTGCTCATCTTCATCTATATGGCGACGGCGGGGGCTTCGCTCGTCGCCGAGGCGCGCGCGTGACGGCCGCCCTCGCCGAGCTCCACTTCCTGCGGCCGCAGTGGCTGTGGCTCGTGGTGCCCATCGCTCTCGTGGTGTGGCTCTTCCACTGGCGGGACGATCCCGAGCGGCCGTGGCGGGGCCTCGTGGCGTCGCACCTCCTGCCCCATCTCGTGGTGGGACGGGGGAGCCGGTTCCGCCTGCGTCCAGTGCACTGGATGGCGCTCTTCCTCCTGCTCTGCGCGATCGCCGTCGCCGGCCCGACGTGGCAGCGCGAGCCCCCGCCCTTCGTCCAGGACAAGGCTCCGCTGGTCGTCGCGCTCGACCTGTCGCGGACGATGGACGCGATCGACGTGTCTCCCTCGCGCCTGGAGCGCGGCAAGCAGAAGGTCCGCGACCTGCTCGCCCTCCGCCAAGGGGCCAGCACGGCGCTCCTCGCCTACGCGGGCAGCGCGCACCTCGTGCTGCCGCTCACCGAGGATCGCGCGATCCTCGAGACGTACCTCGAGGCCCTCTCGACCGGGCTCATGCCGAAGCCGGGGAAGGACGCGGCGGGGGCCCTCGAGCTCGGCGAGTCGCTGCTCGCGAAGGAGCCGGTGGCGGGCACGATCCTCTTCGTCACCGACGGCATCTCGAGCGCCCAGGCGCCCGCGTTTGCCGCGCAGAGGCAGAAGAGCCGCACGCAGGTGGTGGTGCTCGGCGTCGGCACGAGCGAGGGCGGGCCGGTCCGCGACGGCAAGGGGTTCCTGACGGAGGGGGGCCGGCGCGTGGTGGCGAAGCTCGACCGCGAGGGCCTGGAGACGCTCGCGCGCACGGCGGGCGCGTTCGTAGCCACGGCCACGCTCGACGACCGCGACGTCGCGCGGATCCAGCGCGAGGTGCAGACGCACATGGTGTCGGCGGTACAGAACGACCCGGGCGCGCGCTACCGCGACTTCGGCTGGTACCTCACGCCCGCCCTGGCGCTCCTGGGCGCGCTCTGGTTCCGGCGGGGCTTCTCGCTGCGCTGGGCCTCCGCCCTCGTCCTCGGCGCGATCCTCCCCGCGCCGGCGCGCGCGTCGGACTGGCGCGTCGTCGACCTCGTGGCCACGCGGGACCAGCAGGGTCGGTACTACTTCCAGAAAGGCGACTACAAGACGGCGGCGGAGCGCTTCCGCAATCCCATGTGGAAGGGCATCGCGTGCTACCGGGCGGAGGACTACGCGTGCGCGGTGGACGCCTTCGCGCGGGTCGACACGCCGGAGGCCTACTACGACCTCGGCAACGCCTACGCGAAGCTCGGGGAGCTCGACCTCGCTCTCGGAGCCTACGAGAAGGCGCTCGCCGGTCGTCCCGGCTTCGCCGAGGCCCGCGCGAACCGGGACCTCGTGGCCTCGCTCGTGCCCAGGAAGAAGAAGGAGGACGAGGAGGAAGGCCAGGCG
>JBKPBQ010000607.1:0-8492 GCA_046726955.1 Acidobacteriota bacterium | reverse complement strand
GTCAGTACCTGCTCGCGATCCAGAACTCGCTCGTGGCCGCGCTCGCGACGCCGTCCGCCTTCACGCAGTACAAGGCTCCCCCCTCGCTCGCGGGCGCGCTCGTGATCGGGATCAGCCAGTCCGGCCAGTCGCCGGACATCGTCGAGGTGCTCCTCGAGGCGAAGCGGCAGGCGGCGCCCACGGTGGCCATCACGAACGCCGTGGACTCCCCCCTGGCCGCCGCCGCCGAGCACGTGCTGCTGCTCCACGCGGGCGAGGAGCGCGCGGTGGCCGCGACCAAGACGTACACCGCGCAACTCCTCGCGCTCGCCATGCTCAGCGCCGCCCTCGGCGAGGACGAGAAGGCGTGGACCGAGCTCGCGGCGCTGCCCGGCCAGGTAGCCGCGGCCATCGACGCCAATGCTGCCGTCGTGGCCGCGGCCGCGCGCTATCGCGACGCCACCGGGCTCGTCGTCCTCGGCCGCGGCTACAACCTCTCCACCGCGTCCGAGATCGCCCTCAAGGTCCAGGAGACGACGGGCGTCCTCGGCCAGCCCTACTCGTCGGCGGACTTCCTCCACGGGCCGATGGCCATCCTCCTGCGCGGCCTCCCCGTCCTTCTCGCCGCCCCCGGACCGCGAGCCTTCGAGGACCTCGACGCGGTCGTCGGCCTCGCCAAGGAGACGGCGACACCGCTCATCGCGCTCTCGGACCGGCCGGAGATCCTGGCCGCGGGCGAGGTCGCGATGCCCCTGCCTGCCGGCACGCCGGAGTGGCTCTCCCCGCTGGTCGCCGTCGTGCCCGGCCAGCTCTTCGCCCTCGGCCTGTGCCAGGCCCGAGGCATGGACCCGGACGCCCCGCGCGGACTCAGAAAGGTGACCCTCACGCGATGAGCTCTCCCGACCTCCTGCTCGCCGTGGACGGCGGCGGGACGAAGACGCTCGCGGTCGTGGCCGACATGGAAGGCAAGGTGCTCGCGCGCGGCCTCGGCCCCGGCAGCAACCCCTACACGGTGGGCTTCCTGCAGTTCGCGGAGGCGGTGACGGGCGCGGTCCAGAGCGCGCTGCGCCCGGTGCTGGGCGCGGACGCGAACGGCATCGGGGGGACGGGACGCATCGCCGCCGCCTGCTTCGGCATGGCCGGAGTGGATAGCCCGGAGGACGAGGCCGCGGTCACGGCCTGGGTCAAGCAGCAGGACATCGCCCCCGCCTTCCTCGTCGTGAACGACGTCGAGCTGATCCTCGCCGGCGGCACGCCCGACGGCTGGGGTGTCGCCGTCATCAGCGGCACCGGCTCGAACTGCCTCGGGCGGGCGCAGGACGGGACGACCGCGCGCGTCGGCGGCTGGGGGACGCTGCTGGGCGACGAAGGCAGCGGCTACTGGCTCGGCCTCGAGACCCTGCGCGTCGCCGCGCGCGCCTACGACGGACGGACGGAGGCGAAGGCCGTCCTCGAGGCGGCGCTGAAGCAGTGGTCGCTCCGCGACATTCCCGCGCTCATGCACTTCGTCCACGCTCCCGAGACGGCACCCGCCGACATCGCGACGCTCGCCCCGGTCGTGCTCGAGCTCGCGGCGAGCGGCGACCGTGCCGCGCAGGCCATCGTGGACACGGCGGCCGACGACCTCGCGAGCCACGTGCGCACCGCCATGCGCCGGCTCTCGCTCGTGCGGCCCCCTCTCGCCCTCGGGGGCGGGCTCTTCTCGGGCCGCCTGCAGGAGGCGCTGGCCTCGCGCGTGCGCGACGAGGTCGGCGCGATCTGCTACGTGGCCGACCCGGTCCTCGGAGCGGTCACGATCGCCCGGCGGATGGCTAGTAGGTGAGCCCGAACCCGTAGGGGAAGAGCGGGTCGTAGGGCTGGTCCCCGACGTTGATCGGGACCTGGGCCATCGACCGCGGCCAGGAGAACGAGAGCTTGCCCGTGGGCTTGTAGTCGCCGAAGAGCACGTCGGCGACGCCTTCACCCTCCGTTCCGGGAAGCCAGGCGGCCACGATCGCGTCGCTCAGGTCGAGGGCCTCGCCGAGGATGACCGGCCGGCCCGAGACGACGACCGTCACCACCGGCACGCCGGCCTTCTTCACGGTCGAGATCACGTCGATGTCGTCCTTGGCGAGCGCCAGGTCCTCGCGGTCGCCCTTCATCTCGGCGTACGGCGTCTCCCCCACGACCACCACGGCCACCGTCGCACCGGCGGCTTCCTTGCCGTCGCGGGTGAACGTCACGTGCGTCGTCTTCGCGGCCGCGCCGCGGATCGCGTCGAGGATCGTCGTCCCCGGCACCACAGCCCCGCTCATCCCCTGCCAGGAGACGGTCCATCCGCCGCACTGGTTGCCGATGTCCTTGGCGGTCTTGCCGGAGACGTGGATACGGGGGGCGGTCTTGGCGAGGGGCAGTATCTTGCCGTCGTTCTTGAGGACGACCAGCGACTCGCGCACGGCGCGCCGCGCCACCGCGCGGTGCTCCGCGGAGCCGAAGGTGCGGGCGAGAGCGGGGTCGGCGAGCGCCGAGCGGCCCTCGTCGAGGAGGCCCATCGCGAGCTTCACGCGCAGGATGCGCTTCACCGCGTCGTCGATCCGGGCCACGGGGATGGCACCTTCCTCGACGAGGGCCTTGAGCGTCGAGATGAATTCCCGGTACCGGTGCGGGACCATCACCATGTCCATGCCCGCGTTGACCGACTGCCGGATGTCGCTTTTGTAGTCGCCGGGAAGCTGGTCGATGGCCATCCAGTCGGAGACGAGGAACCCCTCGAAGCCCAGCTCTCCCTTCAGGATCTCGGTCAGGAGCCGCTTGCTGCCCGAGCACTTCTCGCCGTTCCAGCTGCTGTAGGACGGCATGATCGACCCGACGCCGGCCTTGATCGCGGTCACGTAGCCGGGCAGGTGGATCTTCCGGAGCGTGGCCTCGTCCACCCGCGTGTCGCCCTGGTCCAGGCCCTTGCGCGAAGCGTCGTAGGAGAGGGCGAGGCCCGTGCCCATGGCTGTCCCGCCGTCCCCCGCGTAGTGCTTGGCGCAGGCGAGCAGGCGCTTCGGGTCCGCGAGGCTCGGCCCCTGGAATCCCCTGACCGCCGCCGCCCCCAGCTCGGCCACCAGCGCCGGGTCTTCGGAGAAGCTCTCGTACGCGCGGCCCCAGCGCTCGTCTCTCGACACGGTCACTGCCGGCGCGAAGGTCCACTGGATGCCCGTGGCCCTCACCTCGAGCGCGGTCACGCGCGCAACCTCCTCGACGAGCGCCGCGTCGCGGGTGGCCCCGAGGCCGACGTTGTGGGGAAAGACGACCGCCCCGATCACGTTGTTGTGCCCATGCACGGCGTCCACCCCGTAGATGAGCGGGATGCGCAGGCGCGTCTTCAGGGCCTGGGTCTGGCAACGGTCGTACATCGCGCGCCAGTCCTGGAGGCGGTTCGCGCCCGTCTCGGAGTCACCGCCGTTCAGGATGGATCCCAGGAAGTACGTGGCGATGTCCGACGGCTCGATGAGCGTGTCCTCGTCGGCCTGGGTCATCTGGCCGACCTTCTCCTCGAGGGTCATCCGGCCGAGGAGGGCCTGCGCGCGGTCGTCGTAGTCGCGCAGGGACTTGTGGGCGGCCGCGGGCGGCGGCGGCGAGGCCAGGAGGGACGCGGCGAGGACGGCGGGCACGAGTGCTAGGAGGGGGGTGGCTTTCATGGGCGGCAACATTACTTTGCCGCGGGCGGCTTGACAACGGGGCAACCGGTTCAGCGTGGTCCGTCTCAGATCTCGTCGGCGATCAGGGCCTTCAGTCTCTTGATCCCCGCCTCGTCGCGCTTGTAGAGGGCGCATAATCCGGCCCATGCGCTCGCGCCGTCCGCGCTCCTTCCTGTCGAGGGCCTGAGTCGTGCCCAACGGGGAGACCGGAGTGAATCGAGAAGCCACCGGCCACATCGGAGTCCTGGCTCACAGCGCCGACGGCGCCGCTCTCTGCTTCCTGGAGATCGTGCGCGAGGCGGCGCGACAGCTCGGCGCCCACAAGCATCCCGAGATCACGCTCTCGATCCTCCCCATGGGTCCCGCGCTGGAGCTCTACCGGCGTGACGATCTCGCGGGCGTCAGGGCGCGCCTCGCGCGCACGGCCCGACGCCTCGCCGCCGCCGGATGCGACTTCTTCGTCTGCCCCGACAACACGGCTCACATCGCGCTCGAGCTGCCGGGAGACCCGCTGCCGCTCCCGGCTCTCCACATCGCGGAGATCGTGGCCGAGCGCGCCCGGCGGGATGGCCGCAAGCGCGTAGGCCTGCTGGGAACGAAATGGACGATGGAAGGACCGGTCTATCCCGGCGCGTTCGCGCGCCACGGCATCACCCTCGACACGCCTCCGCAGGAAGACAGGACGCTCGTCGATGACGTCATCTTCGACGAGCTGACGCAGGGCCGCCTGACCGACGCCTCGAGAGCGGAGTACGTCCGCATCATCGAACGCTTCAAACGCGACGGCTGCGACGCGGTGGCCTTGAGCTGCACCGAGATCCCCCTGCTGATCACTCCAGAGGTGTCCCCGCTGCCGACGATCGACTCGACCCGCTTGCTGGCGCAAGCCGCCGTGGCGGCCGCGTGCCAGGGTAAGAGCCCGATGTGGCGCGGCGGGCCGCTGTCGGACGTGCGCTGAGGCCCGCTTCCGCTCACTTCGGATACGCATCTGGGATCGTTCGACGCGGCGGCGGCGTCGTGCATCGAGAACGGCATTGACTGACGAGAAGCGTACCCTCTAAAGTCATTGAGTTCGTTCCTGCGGATCTTCGCCCGACCGGGCAAGAGGTCGCGAGTGGGAGCCGGGTGATCAGGGAGATTCGGTCCAGACTGGCTGCCGTTGGAAGCCCCGATGGAGGGCAGCCCCTCACGCTCCTCGGCTTCCCGGTACGGATCCACCCGACGTTCTGGCTCGTCGTCCTCGTTGTCGGCCTTCATCGCCGTCTCCCCCCGGTCGACCTGCTCTCGTGGGTCGTGGTCGTCCTCCTCTCGATACTGGTGCACGAGCTCGGCCACGCCCTCACGGCCGCCCGGTGGAGCATCGTCTACTGGATCACCATTCACGGCGCCGGGGGCGAGACCGCGTGGAGGCCTCTCGGAAAACCAGTGTGGTGGCGATCCATCCTCGTCAGCCTCGCGGGCCCTGTCGCGGGGTTCTCGCTGGCCTACGCGAGCTGGCTCCTCGCGCCGTACGCCTGGGGCCATCGGCTGCTGACGAGCGCGCTCTGGAACCTTCTGGAGGTGAACGTCGCCTGGGGCCTCTTCAACCTGCTGCCCATCGCTCCCCTCGACGGCGGGCAGGCCCTGCGCGCGTGGCTCGTGGAGTTCTGGCACGCCCGGGGCGAATGGATCTCCGCGACGATCGGATGCTGCACAGCGCTGGCGGGCCTCGTGGCCGCGATCGTCACGGGACAAGTGTGGGCCGCCGTCGTCCTCGCCATCTTCGGGGTCCAGAACGCCCAGGTCTTCAAGAAGCACTGGGACGACTACCGCGACAACCCCCGGCACACGAAGTGGCAGAAGCTGTCGGAGCGGGACCTGGAACGGGACCGATACTGAGCTAGCAGGCGCCGAGGCTTCGTCGGCTCGCGAAGGTCCTGCCGACCGCGCCCCTGATGGTCCAAAGGCTTACTGTATAGTCGTTAGCATCATGCGGCGGCCAGCGTGAGCACCCTCGGCTTTCGACCTGGTTGGTGGACGGGGCTCGCCCTTGCTGCCGTCCTCGCCGTGAACCTGGCGGGGATCGGCGGCATCGCGGTGGCGAGGCGGGGCGCCAAGGACGAGGTCCTTCGACAGTTCCAGGACGAGACGACGGAGCGGGCTCGGGCTCTCGAGAAGACGCTGGCGGGAGTTCGGTCCGACCTCGCTTTCCTGGCCGCATCCTCGCCTGTCGGGCGGCTCGGCGAGAAAGGACCGGCGGCGGAGATCGCCTGGAGGCGGGCGGGAGCGGAGAGCGCGCTCCTCCTCTTCCTGCGCTCGCACCCGGAAGTGGTCCGGGTGGTCGTCAGGAATGCCGCCGGCGAGCCTATCGTCCACACCGGCCGTCGCGGCGGGATCCCCGTGCTCTGGGTCTCCTCCAGCCCGACGGGGCTCGAAGGGGCGGCGGTCTCCCCGGATCGGCCCCGGCTCACGACCGGCCTCGCCATCGATGCCGAGGGCCGCCCCGGCTCGGGCCAGCTCGCGGTGGAGGCGGAGATCGAGCCGTCGCTGCTCTTCCCCCCTCCCGAAGGACAAGGAGCACGCGCCTGCGAGGTCAAGGACGCCTCGGGCCGTGTCCTGACGCGAACTCCCGGCGCACGCCTCGCGCGGCGAGAGGCCGGAGAGGAGGTCGCGGCGCGGGCGGACGTCGGAGCCGAGGGATGGTCGGCGGCGGGGCCCTGGATCCTCGCTTGCCAGCGTACGGAAGACTCGGCACTCGCACTCCTCGAGCCGGTGGCGGCGCGCTACCGGGCAACCCTCGCGCTCAACCTCGGTGTGATGGCGCTCGCCGTGCTCCTCGGCGGCTTCGCCGTGCAGCAGGCGCGCCGGCGGGAGCGGCTGGAAGCAGCCGCCCACGAGGAGGCGCGCGTACGCGACTTGGAGCGCCAGCTCTTCCACGCCGAGCGGCTGACCACAGTAGGCCGGCTCGCCGCGGGGATCGCGCACGAGATCAACAACCCGCTCGAGGGGATGGCGAACTACCTCGCCCTGGCGCGCGACGCCCTCGCCCGGCGCGACGTCGAGTGCGCGGAGCGGCACGTGGCGAGCGTCAAGGCGGGCCTCGACCGGGCGGCGGGCATCGTTCGGGGAGTCCTCGCCCACGCCGATCCCGCCAAGGCGCCGCTCACGCCGCTCGACCTCGTCCAGGTGCTGCGCGAGAGCGCGCAGTTCATGGCCTCGCGCCGGGAGTTCGGAGATGTGCGGTTCGCGTTCGACCTCGGCGAGGCGCCGCTCCTCGTGCGGGGGAGCCCGGTCAAGCTCGGACAGGTGGCGGTCAACCTCATCCTCAACGCCTGCGAGGCCCAGCCCAAGGGCGGCGAGGTGCGGGTGAGCGCGCGCCGCGAGAACGGCGACGTCGTTGCGGAGTTTGCGGACAGGGGTCCCGGCATCGGCGAGGCGGAAGGCGCGCGGATCTTCGAGCCCTTCTTCAGCACGAAGGACTCCACCGGGCTCGGGCTGAGCATCTGCCACTCCATCGTCAAGGAACACTCGGGCGAGCTGAGCGTGGGGCCGCGCGAGGGCGGAGGCGCCGTCTTCCGCCTGCGGCTGCCCGCGCTGGAGGCGACAACGGCATGAACGGACGCACGACGCCCCGCGGCCGGGTGCTGGTCGTGGAGGACGAGGCCTACGTGCGGGACTCGCTCGTCGAGATCCTGTCCTCACGCGGCTTCCAGGTGGCCCCCGCGGCCTCGGTCGCGGAGGCCATGACCGCGCTCTCGCGGTCGCCCGTAGACGTCGTCCTCTCCGACCTCAAGATGCCCGGGGCGGACGGGCTGGAGCTCGTGAAGCGCATGCGCGCCGCGTGGCCCGAGATCCCGGTGGTGCTCCTGACCGCCCACGGCACCGTGGCCTCCGCCGTGGAGTGCCTGAAGGCCGGGGCGAGCGACTACATCCTGAAGCCGGCGGATCCCGAAGCCCTCGAGGTCGCGCTCGACCGCGCCCAGGAGACGCGCTCGCTCCGCCGCGAGGTGCGGTACCTGCGGAGCGCCGCGGCCGCGGAGGCGGAGTCTCCCGTCGGCGAGTCGTCGGCCTGGACGAAGGTCATGGCCATGGCGGAGGCCGCCGCTCCCACCGATTCCACCGTGCTCCTGATCGGCGAGTCGGGGACGGGCAAGGAGCTCCTCGCGCGGCGCCTGCACGCGCTCTCGGCCCGCGCCGAGGGGCCCTTCGTGCGCGTCAACTGCGCCTCCGTGCCTCTCGACATGTGGGAGAGCGAGTTCTTCGGCCACCGCAAGGGCTCGTTCACGGGCGCGGCCGCCGACCGCGACGGCCGCTTCCAGCTCGCGCACCGCGGAACGCTCCTCCTCGACGAGGTGGGCGCCACCTCCCCGGAGGCCCAGGCCAAGTTCCTGCGCGTGATCCAGGACGGCGAGCTCTTCCGGCTGGGCGACGACGCCCCCGTGCGCGTGGACGTGCGCCTCGTGGCCTCCACGAACTCCGACCTCGAGGGCGAGGTCAAGGCCGGCCGCTTCCGCGCCGACCTGTTCTACCGGCTCAACGTGGTGCGGATCGAGGTGCCGCCGCTGCGCGAGCGGCTCGACGACATCGCCCTCCTGACGAGGCGCTTCGCGGAGGACATCGCGCTCCGCCTCGGCCGGTCCGCTCCGTCGGTGCCTCCGGAGACGCTGGCGCGCCTCCGCGCCTATCCGTGGCCCGGCAACGTGCGCGAGCTCCGGAACGTCGTGGAGCGCGCGCTCATCCTCGACCCCGCGCACGGCCTCGACAACCTCGACCTCCTGCCCGGCGGCTCGGCCGCTCCCCCCGCTCCGGCGGAAAGCGGCCGCGACCAGAACCTGCGCGACGCCCGCAACCGGCGGGAGCGCGAGATGC
>JBKPBQ010000606.1:0-10957 GCA_046726955.1 Acidobacteriota bacterium | reverse complement strand
TCGGAGATGTGTATAAGAGACAGGGGCACCTCCGGGCCGCGCATCATGCCACAAAGCTCGCTTGACAGCCTTGGGGAGCGACCCGACAATCCTGTTGTGATCACTGGGTTTAACACCGATGTCAAGTATCGAGGCCTCGTCTATCACGTCCAGACCGAGGACAAGGGCGACGCCAATCCCCTCATCGAGACCCTGATCTACAAAGGCGGCGAGATCCTCGCCTCGCGCCGCCTCCCCTACGCCGACCTCATCAAGAACCGCGACGAGACCGCCATCACCAAGCTGATGGAGGACCAGCACAAGGGGATGATCCTCGAGATCAAGCGCGGCAAGTTCGACCCCGGCGGCGACAAGACGGTCATGGAGGACCTGTCGCTCGACGAGATCGTCCTCGCCTACCTCGCGAGCCGGGCCGCCGCCGCCGCAAAGTAGCGCCTTCTTGGAGAGCGACCGCGACCTTCCCGGCCTCGAAGCCCTGAGGCGGAAGCTCGATGCGGAAGAGACCGCGTACGCGGAGCTCATCGCCGCCGTCGATCGACTCGCCGCGTTCTCCCTTCCCGCCGAATCCCTTCCCGAGCTTCCGGCGCGCCTCGCGCGCCTGAACGAGACGTTTGCCGCGCCAGGGCGGCCGCCGGGCGGCGGCCTTTCCGGCGCCTTCCGCACCCGCGCCTACGACGCCGTTCAGCCCGCGCTCGAGCGGCAGACGGAGTGGAATGCGCTCGTCGTGCAGATCCTGAACGGCTACATCGGCGAGACTGAGAAGCTCCACGCGCGGCTGCGCGAGCTCGCTTCCGCGATCGTCAAGTACGTGCAGCGCGTGCAGCCGCTCGTGGACGCCCGGGACCGCGTGGCCACGGCGCTCGCCACGACGCGCAGCGAGCTCGTGCTCGAGGCCTTCGACCGGCGGCTGGAGTCGCTGGGCCGGCGGTTCACCGGGCTCCTCGCCCTCCGCGACCGGCTGGAGACCGTGTCCGAGGAGGTGCGCGCCGTGCGCGGCACGCTCGCCGCCGCCGTCCCTCCGCCGGCCGTGGCCCAGGCCGCGGTGCGCGCAGCGGACGACGCCGCCTACACCGCCTTCGAGAACCGATACCGGGGCAGCCGCGACGAGATCCGAGAGCGGATGCGCGGCTACGTCGCGCTCTTCGAAAGCCTCGCTCCCGTCGTCGACCTCGGCTGCGGGCGCGGCGAGTTCTTGGAGCTGCTGAAGGAGCGCGGCGTCGCCGCCCGCGGCGTCGAGGGCAACGCGAACGTCGTGCGGGAGTGCCGGGAGAAGGGGCTCGAGGTCGTCTCCGGCGACCTCGTGGACTTCCTGCGCGCGGAGAAGGCGGGCGCGCTGGGCGGGGTCTTCGCCGCCCAGGTCGCCGAGCATCTTCCGCCGCCGGTTCTGCAGGCGACGATCGCGGAGGCGCATCGCGTGCTGCGCCCGGGCGGGCTGCTCCTCCTCGAGACCGTGAACCCGCGGTCGGTGGTCGGGCTGCTCGAGGTCTTCAACCGCGACCTCACGCACGAGCGCCCGCTCCACCCCGACACGCTCTCGTTCCTCGCCGCCGCCGCCGGCTTCACGGACGTGCGTGTCGAGATGCGCACGCCGGTCGAGGCCTCGGCGCGGCTCCAGCCCGTGCCCGCGGAGGGCCTGCCCGAGCGGACGGCAGCCGTCCTCAACGAGAACCTGGAGCGGTTGAACGCGCTCCTCTACGGGCCGCTCGAGTACGCGCTCTACGCAAGGCGATAAGCCGGAAGTCGTGTGTTTCAAGGCGCGCGCGCCTCGCGGTAGCGCGCGACTGTACGATGAATGCCGATGGCGAGCGCGGCGCTTGCGCCGGGCTCGCCCAGGCCGGAGCGCGCGGAGCGAGTGCCGCGCGCCCTGCCGGCACACGACTTCAGTCGGGAGCCATTAGCATGCGGCTGGCGTTTCTGAGCCCTCTGCCCCCCGCGCCCACGGGGATCGCAGACTACAGCGCGGAGGTGCTGGCTCTCCTCGCTCCGCGGCACGAGATCGACGTCTTCCATGCCCAGCCGTGCGCCGAAAGCCTCCCACCGGGTGTCGTGGCGGGCTCCGTCGAGGGCTTCGTTCCGCGCCACCTTGAGCGGCCCTACGACGTGGCGGTCTACCAGATGGGCAACGGCTCCGAGCACGACTTCCTCTACGAGCCGATGCGCGGCGTTCCCGGCCTCCTCGTCCTGCACGACCTCGTGCTGCACCACGCGCGCGCCCGCCACTTCCTGGCGTCGCCGGAGGTCCGGGCCTACACCGGGAATCCGTCGAGCGCGGCTCTGCGCGCGGCGGCCGGTCCCGCGCTCCAGGCCTATCGCGACGAGGTGGCGTATTCCTATCCGTCCGCGGGAGACCGCCTCGCCGAGGCGCAGCTCGCCACGACCGGCGCGCTCCTCCCGTACGCGTACCCGCTCTTCCGCCTGCCCGTCGAAGCCGCGCGTCTCGTGGCCGTCCACAACGACTACATGGCCGAGGCGATTCGCGAGGAGGTGCCGGGCGCCGCCGTCGTGACGATCCCCATGGCCGCGGAGCGCGTCGCCGTCCGCGCCGCCGACGTACCCGCGCTCCGAGCGCGGCTGGGCCTCGGCACGGGCGATTTCGTCGTCGGCTGCTTCGGCCTCCTGACCCGCGAGAAGCAGATGGACACCGTCGCCCGCGCCGTGGCGCGCGTCGCGGTGTCCCTTCCCGGAGCGCGCCTGCTCCTCGTCGGCCCCGTGCCCGACCGCGAGCGGCTGGAGAGCCACCTCGCCCGTCTCGGCGTGCGGGAGAGGACGGTGATCACCGGGCGGGTCCCGTTAGGCGAGCTCGCGGTCCACATGGAGGCCGCGGACCTCGTCGTCCACCTTCGGTATCCGACGGCACGCGAAACCTCCGCCGCGCTCCTGCGCGTGCTCGCCCAGGGCCGGCCGGTCGTGATGTCGGACCACGAGCACCTCGCAGACGTCCCCGCCGATGCGGTCGTCCGCGCCGACCTCACGGACGAGGAGGGCGACGTCACGCGGGCCATCCTGCGGCTGGCGGAGAAGCCGGACATGAGGAGCGCGCTCGGCACTGCCGCCGCGGAGTTCGTCCGCCGCGAGCACTCTCCCGAGCGGATGCGCGCCGCGTACGAGGGGGCGCTCGAGAGAACGCGCGCGCTCGAGCCGCCTGCTCACGGTCCCTGGCCGGCGCACCTGCGGAGCCGCTCGACGCGGTAGCATCGTCTCCGACACTCCAAGCGGAGGCCTAGCCATGAAGCTGTCCGCAAAGAAGATCGACCGCCGGACGTTCCTGGACACGACCGGAAAGGCTGCCGGGGGCGCCGCGCTCGCGGCCACGGCGGTCTCCTACGCGAGGATTCTCGGTGCGAACGACCGCATCTCGCTCGGCCACATCGGCATCGGGAGTCGCGGCACGGACCTCGTGGGCATCGTCGGCGCCCTCCGATCGAGCCACAACGTGGAGATGACCGCGGTCTGCGACCTCTGGAAGGTGAATCGCGAGAAGGCCGCCAGCGCCAACGCCCGAATCTACGGGCGGCCGCCGCGCTCCTTCCAGCACCTCGAAGACCTCCTGGCGCTCCGGGACGTGGACGGGGTCTTGATCTCCACTCCCGAGCACTCGCACTCGCCCATCCTGAAGATGACGGCGGAGGCGGGGAAGGACGCCTACGTCGAGAAGCCCATGGGGAACGTGCTCGACGAGCTGAAGGCGGCCCGAGCCGCCGTCCTCGAGCGCAAGCGGATCGTCCAGGTCGGGACCCAGCATCGGAGCGAGCCCTATCCGAGGGCGGCACGCGAGCTGGTCCGAAGCGGCGCCCTCGGCGACGTCAGCAAGGTCGAGGTGGAGTGGAACTACCACGGGCCGAGGTGGCGCGGACGCCCCGAGGTCCAGCAGCTCCGCGAGGAGGACACCGACTGGGCGAAGTGGCTGCTCACGAAGCCGCAACGCCCGTTCGACCCGCGGCTCTACTTCGAGTTCCGCCTGTACAGGGAGTTCTCGAGCGGAATCCCCGACCAGTGGATGAGCCACGGCATCGACCTCGTGCACTGGTTCATGGACGACCGCTACCCGAAGTCGGTCGTGGCTCACGGCGGTGTCTTCGCCTGGAAGGACGGCCGCGAGAACGCCGACACGTTCCACGCCCTGCTCGAGTATCCGAAAGGCTTCCTGGTGAGCTACTCGACGAGCTTCGGGAACGACGCGCCGGGGTTCACCCGCTACATGGGGAAGAAGGCGACGCTCGTCAACACCGGAGGCGAGGGCAGCCCGCGGTACCAGCTCGTCGAGGAGAAGGGCAACCACGAAGACGACAGCGCGATCGACGATAAGCGGGCCGCGAAGTACGTCCTCCTGCCCGGCCAGACCGCCGTTCCGCCGATGGGCATCGACGACCTCACGACCGGGCACATGGCCAACTGGCTCGAGTGCCTCCGTGCACGCCGGCAGCCGGAGGCCACCGTCGAGGACGGGTTCGCGCACTCCGTGGCCTGCACGATGGCCGCGCAGTCGTATTGGGCGGGCAAGCGAGTCTATTGGGACGCCGCGAGGGAGCTGATCCTCGACCACCCTCCCGAAGCGGCGAGCTGACCGGGCCGCGATCGCTCGACCTCCCGCCGCGGAACCGATAGCCGCTCGCCGGTGTCAGATCAAGTGGAGAGCGCCACTCGCCCGGCGCTCGGGGGGGCACGATGGTGGCCAGGATCCCTGTCGGTCTATCCGCGTCCGCGCTCTTCCACGCCGGCGTCGTCGCGCTGCTCGTCCTGCTTCCGATCCTCGGAACAGAGCCTCTCCCCGAGAGGCACGTCACGGAACCCGACATGGTCACGATACCGATCGTGCCGCAGGCGCGGCCAGTCCCCGCGCCCCCTGTGCGACCACCGGCCGGTGGCACGCGACGGGCCTCGTCGTCGGTCGTCGCCCTGCCGGTCGCGCAGGTCGTGCCCGCGGTTCCGCAAGCCGAAGGCGAGCCCATCGAAGACCCATCCGCGTCGATCCCGACGTGTCTCGGCTGCGCGTCCTTCGGGACGGAGCCCGGCCCGGAGCGCGGCACCGTCACGTTGGGTTCCGACGGCACGGCGAGCGCCGCGTCCGCCCCGGTCCGCGTGGGCTCCGGCGTCGAGCCGCCGCGCAAGCTCGTCCACGTGCCTCCGCGCTATCCCGAGCTCGCGCAGCGGGCGGGGCTCGAGGGCACGGTCGAGCTCGAGTGCGTGATCGACCCGTCGGGCGCCGTCGCCCGGGTCGACGTCGCGAGCGGGCCGGCGCTGCTCCGGCCCGCGGCTGTGGACGCGGTGCGCCAGTGGCGCTACACGCCCACGAAGCTCAACGGCATTCCGGTGTCCGTCGTCATGACGGTCACCGTGCGCTTCACCCTGCGGCGAGGGGTCTGACGGCGAGGCTCAGGCGCTCCGCGCGCTCTCCGCGTGGCGTCCGAGCGCCTTGCGGAGACGGCCGCGGAGATCGACGGGAAGAGAGATGAACTCGAGCCCGATCCCGTATCGCCGCGCCTGGCCCGACGCCCCGAGCGTGCAGGCGGCCACGCGGGCCTCGATGTCGCCCTTGTGCCCGGCGACGACCAGCCGGAAGCTCAGGACCGCCTCGCGCTCCAAGCGGACTGGCGACTCGATCATCATGCCGTACATGCTGATGTTGACGAGCTTCGCGCCCACCACGGAGACGGAGACCGCGAGCTGGTCCACCGGCGTGCGCATCCCCCGGCGCCGCTCGAGCCCCTTCGGCCCGAACCCCGCGTGCGCGGTCACTTGAGCTCGAGCACCACGCGGAACCCGTAGTCCGCGTAGCGGAAGCCGGGAGGAAGGCTGCTGCGCGCCGAGGGCGAGGACCACCGCACGCGATGGCGCCACGAGCCGCCGCGGCTCGCGCGGCGTCCGTCCTCCGGCCCGGGGAGAGGCTCCACGGGATCGGGAACGACGACCGACGCGTCCTGCCGGTACCAGTCGAGGCACCACTCGTGGACGATGGTGCCGATGTCGAAGAGGCCGTAGCCGTTGGGAATGCCGCGGCCTACCGGCCAGGGGCCGGTGAGCGGTCCCTCGGGGATCTCTCCGACGGGCACCGCTTCACCCCACGGCGTGGGCGCCGACTCCAGGCCGCCGCGGGCCGCGCGCTCCCACTCGATCTCCGTGGGCAGCCGCCAGTGTCCGCCCGCGGTGCGGCTCATCCACTCGCAGTACGCCATGGCCTCGAACCACGTGACGCCGACGACGGGCTGCTCGGGCGAGAAGAACGCGGGATCGTTCCACCACGGCGGCGAGGAGACCCGGCCAGTGGCGAGATAGCGCGCGTACTGCAGGTTCGTCACCGGCGTCATCGCCATGCGGAACGCGGCGACCTCCGTCTCGCGAACGGGCCGCTCGTCGGGACGGCCGACGTCGGAGCCCATCAGGAATCGGCCGGCGGGGATCACGACGGTCTGCGGAGCGGCCGTCGGCCGTCGCGCGACGAACGGAAGTGGGCCCGTCGCCATGATCACTCCTGCAACGATAAACGTACCACAATTCGCCAGACCCCAAAGGGCCCTGGCGGTGAATCGTGTGGCAATAGCTAGTTAGGAGTGATAGTATCACAAATTACTGGAGCATCTGACGGCCAAGATTCTAGAGCCGCCAAGGAGCATGAGAGCCGCCCTCGCCGCGCTGTTGACCGCCTTGACCGCCGTCACGCTCGCCGCGGTGAAGCCTGCCGTCGTCACTCCCGACGAGAAGGCCGCGGCGCACGTCATTCGCGGCGACGCGCTCCGCGCCGACATCCGCTTCCTCTCGGACGACCTGCTCGAGGGGCGCGGACCCGGGACGCGCGGCGACCGGCTCGCGCGCGCGTACGTCCGGGCGCGCATGGAGACGATGGGCCTCGAGCCCGCGGCTCCCGGCGGCGGCTGGGAGCAGAAGGTCGAGCTCGTCGGCATCACTGCGAGTTGCCCGAAGGTCGTGAAGGTGAGCCGAGGATCGGAGAGCGTGGAGCTCCACTACTCGGACGACTACATCGCCTTCACGGACACGGCCGAGCCGCAGGTGCGCGTGGACGCGGCGGAGATCGTCTTCGTGGGCTACGGGATCACGGCCCCCGAGTTCGAGTGGGACGACTACAAGGGCGCGGACCTCAAGGGGAAGGTCCTGCTCTTCATGAACAACGACCCCGAGGACGACCCCCGCATCTTCGCCGGCAAGACCCGCCTCTACTACGGCCGCTGGGACTACAAGTACGACATGGCGGCCCGCCAGGGCGCCGCGGGCGCGATCATCATCCACACGACGCCGTCCGCGGGCTACAAGTGGCAGGTCGTCCAGACCTCGTGGTCGGGAGAGCAGTACAGCCTGCCTTCGGAGGGCCGGCCGCAGCTTCCCGTGAAGGCCTGGGCGACGGAAGACGCGAGCCGGAGGATCGTGCGGCTCGGCGGCCAAGACCTCGACGCGCTGCGCGCGGCCGCGCAGAAGCGCGACTTCCGGCCCGTCCCTCTCGGCGTGACGGTGAGCCTCGCCCTCGCCAACGACGTGCAGCGCCGCGAGAGCGCGAACGTGATCGGCAAGATCGCGGGCAGCGATCCCGCGCTCTCCGCGCAGGCCGTCCTCTACACGGCCCACCACGACCACCTCGGCGTCAAGCCGGGCGCGCGCCCCGGCGAGGACGCGATCTACAACGGCGCTCTCGACAACGCTTCGGGCGTCGCCACCCTGCTCGCGATCGCGCAGGCCATGAAGACGCTGCCCCAGGCTCCGCGGCGGACGATCCTCTTCGCCGCGGTGGCGGCCGAGGAGGCGGGCTTGCTCGGCTCGGAGATGCTCGCCCGCAATCCGCCGGTTCCTGCGGGCCGCCTCGTTGCGAACGTCAACATCGACGGGATCAACATCTGGGGGCGCACGAAGGACGTGGTGGCGATCGGCCTCGGCAAGTCGAGCCTCGACGACTGGATCCACGCGCTCGCCGCCGCCCAGGGCCGCACCGTCGTTCCCGACCAGTTCCCCGATCGCGGCTCGTTCTACCGCTCCGACCAGTTCAGCCTGGCCCGGGTCGGCGTCCCCGCGGCGTACCTGAAGTACGGCACCGAGGTCGTCGGCCAACCCGCCGGGTGGGGCCGGCAGAAGCAGGAAGAGTTCGAGGCCACGGACTACCACCAGCCCTCCGACGAGCTTCGCGACTGGGACTTCACGGGAGCCGTGGAGGACACCCAGCTCATGTTCTGGCTGGGCGCGAAGGTGGCCAACGCCACGGCCCTGCCGACGTGGCGGCCCGGCGACGAGTTCGAGGGCGCGCGCAAGAAGGCCCTCGCCGCGCTCACGCAGTAGACCGACTCCCGACCAAGCGTTTGAAGCAGGGCCCGTTTCGTGGTGACATTCCTGTCTTCATGCGCGGGCTCTGGCTGGAGGCTCAGTCGCTGCGCCTGCGGGACGACGTGCCCTTGCCCTCCCCGCCGCCGGACGAAGCCCTCGTCCGCGTGATCCTCGCCGGAATCTGCAACACCGATCTCGAGCTGGTGGGCGGCTACTACCCGTTCACCGGCGTCCCTGGCCACGAGTTCGTGGGTCGGGTGGAGGAAGCACCCCTCCGGCCCGAGTGGGTGGGACGCCGCGTCGTGGGCGAGATCAACGCGAGCTGCGGCGCGTGCCCCGCCTGCCGCGCCGGGCGGCCCACGCACTGCGAGAACCGCACCGTGCTCGGCATCAAGGAGCGCCACGGAGCCTTCGCCGAGTACCTCACGCTGCCCGTGGCCAACCTGCACGCCGTCCCCGACGCGCTTCCCGACGAGGTCGCCGTCTTCACAGAGCCGACGGCGGCGGCGCTCGAGATCCAGCAGCAGGTGCGGATCGGCCGGGCCGATCGCGTGGTCGTGATCGGCCCGGGCAAGCTCGGCAGCCTCGTCGCCCAGTCCCTCGTCCGCTCCGGCTGCGAACTCGTGGTCGTGGGGCGCAGCCGAAAGTCTCTGGAGCGGCTCGCCTCGTTGGGAATCCGGACCGTTCCCGCCGGCGATGTCCCCGACCGTACCGGCGATGTCGTCGTCGAGTGCACGGGAAACCCCGAAGGACTCGCCCTCGCCCGCAAGGCGGTCCGCCCGCGCGGCACGATCGTGCTCAAGAGCACGTACCGCGGCGAGACGAGCGTCGACCTCTCCTCGATCGTGGTGGACGAGGTGACGCTCGTGGGATCGCGGTGCGGACCGTTCGACGAGGCGCTCCGGGCCCTCGCCGACGGCAGCGTGGACGTCCGCTCCCTAGTGGAGGCGCGCTATCCCCTTTCCGGCGGCCTTGCCGCCTTCGAGCACGCGGCGCGTCCCGGTGCGCTCAAGGTGCTCGTGGAATGCTGAAACCTGGAGGATCGATGACCCGCCGCGTCCTGGCCGCCCTTGTTCTCGTCGCCGCGCCCGCCGCCGCCGCATCCAAGCGGCCGTTCGCGATCCCGGACCTCTATCGCCTGAAGGGCGTCGAGGAGCCGGCCCTCGCCCCGGACGGTCGCTCCGTGGTCTACAAGGTGACGACCTCGGACCTGAAGGCGGTCAAGCGCTGGTCGAACCTCTGGCGCGTGCGTCCCGACGGCGCCGAAGGCCAGACCCTCACCTTCGAGGAAAAGACCGACTCCGAGCCCGCGTTCTCCGCGGACGGCAAGCTCCTCGCCTTCCTCTCCACGCGGTCCGGCGACACGCAGGTCTGGACGATGAGCACCGCGGGCGGCGAGCCGCAGAAGCGCACGGACTTCCCGGGCGGCGTCTCGTCCTTCCTCCTCTCCACGGACGCGAAGAAGATCGTCTTCGCCGCCGACGTCTGGCCCGACTGCGGCGCCGACGCCGCCTGCAACAAGAAGAAGGACGAGGCGCGCGAGAAGTCGAAGCTCAAGGCCCGAGTGGCCGACCGCCTCCTCTACCGCCATTGGACGGAGTGGCGCGACGCCAAGCGGGCCCACGTGCTCATCCTCGATACCGCGGACGGGAGCCTCAAGGACCTGACACCCGGCGACTACGAGTCTCCCGTCTTCGAGGTGAGCGGTCCGAGGGGCTACGACCTCTCGCCCGACGGGAAGGAGCTCGTCTTCAGCTCGAACCGCGAGAAGGACGAGGCCTCGACGACGAACGCCGACCTCTACTCCGTCGCGCTCGACGCGGCTCCGGCCGCGCTCGCGAGCCCGCGCGCGCTCACGGCGGCGAACGCGGGCTGGGACGGCTCGCCCCGCTACTCGCCGGACGGGCGCTCGATCGCGTACCGCACTCAGAAGATCGCGGGCTGGGAATCGGACCGATTCCGCGTGGCCGTAATCGACCGGGCCACGGGCGCGTCGAAGATCCTCACCGAAGCCTTCGACAACACCGTGGACGAGATCGCCTGGAGCGCGGACTCGAAGAAGATCTACTTCACGGCCGACGTCAAGGGCCGGACCCCGCTCCACGAGCTGGACGTGGCGAGCGGGAAGGTCCGCGTTCTTACCGATGTCGGTCTGCTCGACGGCTTCCGGGTGGCGCCGGACGGCACGTGGGCGGTGGTGGCGCGCCGGCGCGTGGGCGCGCCGGGAGAGCTCTGGCGGATCGACTTCGCGGCCACGGGAGCGGCGAAGGAGCGGCGGCTGACGACACACAACGCCGCGATGGAGGCGGAGGTGGACATCCGGCCCGCGGAGGAGATGACGGTCCCGGGCGCGGACGGCAAGCCGGTGCAGGTCTTCATCGTGAAGCCGTCGGGCTTCGACCCCGCGAAGAAGTACCCGCTCATCCTGAACGTGCACGGCGGTCCGCAGCAGCAGTGGGCGGACTCGTTCCGCGGCGACTGGCAGGTCTATCCCGACTACGTGGTCGCGTTCCCGAACCCCCACGGTTCCACCGGCTTCGGCGAAGCCTACACCGCGGCCATCTCCGGGGACTGGACGGGCAAGGTCATGGAGGACATCGAGAAGGTGACGGACGCGGTGGCGGCGCTGCCGTACGTGGACAAGGACCGGATGGGCCTGATGGGCTGGAGCTGGGGCGGCTACGCGGTGATGTGG
>JBKPBQ010000605.1:0-8675 GCA_046726955.1 Acidobacteriota bacterium | reverse complement strand
TTGAGGGTGGAATCCGTCAAGGGCACCGTCGACGTCAAGCAGCCCGGGGGGGACTGGGAGCCGCTTACGCCGGGGACGATCGTCTGCGAGAGCGCGGAGCTCTGCGCATCGATCGCCTCGGGGGCAGTCCTCGTCGATTCGGCGGGAAGCAAGCACAGGCTCGGACCGGTGTCGCAGGTCATGGTCGAGGAGTGCGACATCCCGGAGTATACCGAGAGCGTCCTGCTGAAGTTCGGCTTGATCGAGGTCGACATCCAGAAGGGGGATCTGCGCTCGGACATGAAGGTGAGCGCTCCCAACTCCACCACGAGTGTCTCCGGGAGTCTCGTGCGGGTCGCGCACGACGACGTCGGGGACCTCTCCAAGACAGTGGTGGCGGAAGGGACGGTGCAGGTCGCGACGGCCACCCAGAGCCGCACTGTCGTGGGCCCGGCCGACTTCGTGAACGCGATCGAGCTGACGGCGCACTCCACCGGCGACCTCGAGGAGCGAGTGGTGCCGTTCTCCCGGGAAGAATGGGCACTGCGCCCGGACGCCCTCGTGATGGAGATGAGCGTGCGGGGCCACGTGCCCGTGGATGGCGACGCAATGCCGGGCGAGCGTGTGTCGTGGAGCTTCGCCGTGGATCTCGACGGCAACCCAGCCACCGGGCTGCCGGGACGTCGGCCTCCCGTCCTGATCCTGCCCGACCTGGGCGTCGAGTTGCTGGTCGAGTATGGTTTCGAGGTGGGAACCGGATTCTTCAAGCGAGCCCTCGTGTTCGATCCGACGGGCGGCCAGCACGAGCTGCCGTCCGATCTTCTCGATGTCCTGTTTCCGGAGGCCCAGCTGGACAGCGCTGGAGCCCATCCCGCCCGGAACACGATCCGGATGCGAGTGCCGCTGAACGACCTCGAGGACGCAGTCGTGGGCCTGGGCGGCGCGATCAAGCTGGGGTCGATGCGGTTCGCCGCGGTGACGAGCTATTCCAACAAGCTCGGTGACGATCCCGTTGTGGACGTGTTCCCGAACGAGCTGTTCGTTCCCACAGGAAGAACCGATCCGAAGCGCCGCCGACGATAGCCGTGAGCGGGCCGTGGTCGTAGCCGGCGCGGCGTCGCGAGTGCTCGTGCGGATGCGCGGCGGCGGGTGGCCATCTCGTAGAGCACCGCGCCGAACACGCGGGCTCCAGGCTCACGTCGCACAATCTCTGTCTTCGGCCCGATCCTAGGAAAATGCTGGCGCGCTCTGACGTCTCTCCCCGTCACTCCTTCGTAATGGGTGTCAGGTCCATTCCTGTAGTAGTTGCAGGGAAGGGGTCAGGAAGGAAGTACCTATCGTGTCGGTCCTTTGCCCAGCACCGCCAAGCAGGAGTTTCGTGCTTCAACGGTTCGACGGGGCGTACCTGGAAAGGCTCCGAGGGGGTCACCCCGAGACGGAGCGACAGTTCGCCGCGTACTTCGGCCAGCTCGTCGTCACGAAGCTGCGTTCACGCTTCCGGTGCTGGTCCCTGATCGAGGACGTGCGTCAGGAGACTCTCCTGCGCGTGCTGAAGACGGTCCGGGCCGAAGTGGGCATACGCGAGCCGGCGTGCCTGGGGGCGTTCGTGAACTCGGTTTGCAACAACGTCGTCCTGGAGTTCCTGCGCGCCAAGACGAGGCACCGGCCGACGCTCGACGAGCCGGACTCGCGTCCCGGTGCGGCTCTCGCGGACCCGGAGACCAACCTCATTGGCGAGGAGACGAAGGAGGTCGTCCGGCGCATCCTCGAGGAGCTGCCACGAAGGGACCGGCAGATCCTCGCCGCCCTCTTCCTGGAGGAGCGCGACAAGGACGAAATCTGCGCCGCGTTCGGAGTGGATCGGGATTACCTCCGGGTCCTCCTGCACCGTGCCAAAGGCAACTTCCGAGCGCGTTACGAGAAGAGCCCCGCTGCCCCCGGCGGGCGTCGCGTCCGCGGGCAGGAACCGCGCGTCGGCGTGGCGCTGCTTCGAGAGGCTGCGGGGCGAGAGACCTCGGCCGCGCGCGAGCCTTCAACTCCGCGTTAGGTGATCCGGTTCTCAGCGCCGAACTGGTTGCGGGGCCAGCACGTAGCCGATGGGGAGGTCGACGCTCGCGCCGAGGCCTCGCAGGCCGCGACCGTGCGTTCCTCACCGCACGTGCGCTCAGCGAGTCGCGTCGGCCAGCCAAGACATCGCTTCCGGCCAGAGTGTCGCTCGATGGGCCGAGCGGAAGTATCCGAAGTGGCCGATGGAGGCGCCCCCGGCATCCGCGGGAGTCACCGTGACGATCTCTGACCGCGTCCGGGGGTACATCCCGACGAGCGTTTCGACCGGCTTCCGCGGCGCGTAGAACCGGTCGTCCGAGATCGCGAGCGATCGCAGGCGACAGGTGAGCGTCGCGTAGCGCGCGTCGGGTCGCGTGTCGGCCCAGCTCAGGACGTATCGCGGATGGCTTCCCCAGCGGGCCCACTCCAGGGCGACACCACCGGGAACGTCCGCGCCGCCGCCGAGGCGGCTCAGGGGCAGGTAGCCGAGCGTGCGCGTGATCGCCGGGATCGCGACGTGCCAGGTGGCGACCATCCGCCAGCGCGCGGGCCACGGCCAGAGCCGCCAGTAGCCGCTCTGGCTGGCCACGAAGAGCATCGCGGCGAGGCGCTCCGCGCCCTCGGCGAGCCCCACGAGCTGGCCGCCGACCGAGTGTCCGACGAGCGCGAGCGGCACACCAGGCCACGCGGCCTCGGCGTAGCGCAGGGCTCCGGAGAGGTCCTCCTCGCCCCACTCGTGCAGCGACGCGCGGAACTGCTTCAGCGGACCGGGTGGACGCGAGCCCCCGACTCCCCGGTAGTCGAAGACGAGGCTCCCCAGCCCGCCTTCGGCCAGGAAGGAAGCGAAGGCCTGGTAGAAGCGGCGCGGTACGCCCATGGCGCTGGCGACGACGACGGCCGCGCGCGGCGTGCCCGCGGGGTCGAACCTGTCGCCCGCGAGCGCGAACCCGTCGCGCGCGGGAAAGGAGACGGCTCCCGGCATGCGGCCGACACTATGACACCGTCGGCGGCCGGCTCTTTGGGGCGCGGCGCCTCCCCGGTTCGCTCTTGACTTTCGCTTTTACTTCGCCTAAGGTCACGGGTCTCACGAGTCGTCGAAGGAGGCCTCCATGACCACGCTCGAGTTGTATGTCGACCGCCGCAAGGCCGAGGTGCCCACGTTCGTCAAAGTCTTGAAGGCGCTTCCCGGAGGGAAGCTGGACTACCGGCCGCACCCCAAGAGCCGGACCGCGGGCGAGATCGCGTGGCTGCTCGCGTGCTCGGAAGGGGCGCTCGTCGACCTCCTGGAGAAGGGCACGGTCTCCTGGAAGGAGGTGCCGGCCCCCGCGCGCGCCGAGGACATCGTGGCCGCCT
Organism: Acidobacteriota bacterium; assembly: GCA_046726955.1. GTDB lineage: Bacteria > Acidobacteriota > Vicinamibacteria > Fen-336 > Fen-336 > CAVPGH01. Next base: position 5,297 of record JBKPBQ010000605.1, on the reverse strand, counting down.
TCGAGAAGAACGCGAAAGCGGTGGACGACAGCGTCGCCAAGATGGACGCCGCCGGCTGGGAGAAGAAGGGGCGCTTCCTGATGGAGGGGATGCCGCCGTGGGAGGAGTCGATCGAGAAGTTCGTCTGGGGCTTCTTCTTCGATTCCATTCACCACCGCGGCCAGCTCACGACGTACCTCCGGCCGATGGGAGGCAAGGTGCCGTCGATCTACGGGCCCTCCGGGGACGACAGCGGACAGTAGTCCCGGGCCGAGTTCGACGGACCTCGACGCGTGTCAGCGTCAGAGTCGAGGCTGAGGGGGCCGCAGGATCTCGCCGGGACCGAGGCCGCGGCGCCGCAGCCGACGGCCGAAAACGCGATCGCCGGCGGCGGCATAGAGCGTGTCGAGCTCGGGGCCGCCGAAGACGAGACTCGCGACGGCAGCCGACGTCGGAGCGTTGAGGATCGCGTTGACGCGTCCCGGCTGGTCGCAGACCTGCACGCCGATGCGGGTCGCGACGTACAAGGAGCCTTCTCTGTCGAACACGAGTCCGCGCGCTTCCGCGTCGGACGACTCGTCGGGACTCTCGAGGCGGTAGAAGCGCTCGCCGTTCTGCAGCGAGCCGTCGGGTTGCGCCTGGAACGACCAGACCCAGCGCGAGGCTCTCTCGGCGACGGCGAGGAGCGACTGGTCGGGGGAGAGCGCGAGACCCGTGGCGGCCACGTCCTCGTACACGACCCGCCGGCGGCCGCTCGTGTCGACGAACGTGATCGTCCTCTTCTCCGGGTCGGCGAGCCAGCGGCCGGCACGGCCGGCGGCGGCTAGACCGGGGAAGGCAGGATGGGCGTCGCGGGCGACGGCGCGCCATTCCTCCTTCGGGTCGAGTATCTCGGTGACGTAATGCCGCTCCGCGCCCGGCACGCCGCGCGACGGCGTGATCGGTGTCGTCCAGTCGTGCCAGAGCCAGCGCAGCGCCTCCGGGAGGAGCTTAGGATCCTCGGGGTTGTCGTGGCCGTCGTCAGTCGCCACGAACTTCGCGTCGTACCCGGCGTAGGCGAGCGCGCTCGCCATGGCCTCGTTCGCGGTCCACCAGTGTCCGGAGTAGATGTCGAGATCGCGCCGGCCGTCCTGGAGGAAGACACGGAGCGGCTTGGGCTCCGTCTTGCGGATCCACCCGGCATAGGCCTCCGCCCCGCGCAGGCTCGTGTAGGAGCCGATGAACGAGAGCACGCGACGGAAGGCGTCGGGCCGGTTCCAGGCGGCGGTGAAGGCGCAGCTCGCGCCGGAGGACGCGCCTCCGATCGCGCGCAGGTTCGGGTCGTCGGTGAGCGAGTACTCGCGGGCGACCTCGGGGAGGATCTCTTCGAGCAGGAAGCGGGCGTAGCGGTCGCCCACGGCGTCGTACTCGTAGCTGCGGTTGTAGCGGGCGCGCTCGGCCTCCGACCGCTCGGGCAGGACACCGGGGTCCACGAACACGCCGATCGTCGCGGGCATCGCCCCCTCGCGGATGAGCTCATCGAAGAGGCGCGGCACGCGCCAGCGGCCGTCCTCGGCCACGAAGCGCCCGCCGTCCTGGAAGACCATGAGCGCGGCGCGGGACCCGGGCCGGTATTGCGACGGCACATAGACCCAGTAGTCGCGCACCGTGCCCGGGTAGATGCGGCTCTTCCAGGAGTGCTTCGTGATCGTCCCCGCGTCCTGCGCGGACGCGGCGACGGCGCCGAGAAGAAGAAGCGAGGCGAGCGCGGAGCCGCGCACTACTGCCGCTGCCGCTTCACCTTGTCGCAGGCGGGCTGGTGCTTGGCCTGGCAGGCCTTGTCGTAGAGCGCGAGCGCCTTGGCGGGGTCGCGGGGGAAGACCTGCCCTGCCTCGTAGAGCATGGCGAGGTCGAAGCAGGACGCCCCGACGCCGCCGTCGCAGGCGAGCTTGGTGTACTGCGCGGAGAGGTTGCGGTTGAGGTTGTCGCCGCGCTGGTACTGGCGGGCGAGCGACGCGCAGTCGGAGTAGTAGCCCGCCTCGCAGGTCTTCTTGTAGAGCTCGCGCGCCTTGACGAGGTCCTGACCGATCTTGTCGCCGCTCTCGAGCATCGCCGCGTAACGGCTGCAGCCCTCGATCGCCCCCTTCTCGCACCCCTCCTTGTAGAGGTCTGAGGCGCGGACGATGTCGAGCACGATGCCCCTTCCGCCCTGGTAGAGCTTGCCCAGCTCCACGCAGCCGCGGGGATCGCCCGCGGTGCACGCGGTGCGGAAGAGCGTCGCGGTCTGGGCGAGGTCGGCCTTGACCCCGCGTCCCGAGTAGGTGGCGAGAGCGAGCTCGTAGCAGCCCGAGCCGTACTTGCCGTCGCACGCCTTCTTGAACATCTCCGCCGCCTTCGCGGGATCGCGCGTCGTCCCGATGCCGTCGCGCGACAGCACGCCCACGCCGTAGCAACCCTGGGCGTCGCCGCCCTCGCATCCCTTGGCGAACAGGCTCATCGCCTTCGCCGGGTCTTTGGGCGCTCCCTCTCCCCGCTGGCTGGCGAGCCCGAGCGCGGAGCACGCGGCCTTGGCCCCGCCTTCGCACGCCTTCGTGAAGTAGCCGACGGCCTTCACCGGATCCTTGGCCGTGCCTTCGCCCGCCCAGTAGAGGATCCCGAGCCGGCTGCAGCTGTCGAAGTTCCCGGCGTCGCAGGCTTTGGTGAAGAGGGGGACCGCCTTCGCCGGATCCTTCGCCCGACGGTTGCCTTCCGCGTACATGACGCCTAACGCGCCGCAGCTCGCCCCCATCCCTTCGGTGCAGGCGCGCTCGTGGAAGTTCGCGGCCTTGCCGAGGTGCATCTCCACTTCCTTGCCGCTCTCGTACATCTCGCCGAGGAGGGCGCAGCCCTCCGGCACGCCGCCATCGCAGGCCTGCTCGTAGAGGACGACCGCCCGCGGGACGTCCTTCTTAACTCCCTGCGCTCCCACGCGGAGCAGCGCGCCGAGGTCGAAGCACGCCTGGGCGACCTTGCCCTCGCAGGCCTTCTTGTAGAAGCCCGAGGCCTTGTCGAGGTCGCGCGGCGCGCCTTCGCCGTGCGCGTACTGGCCGGCGATCTTGAAGCAGTCGGCGAACGCTCCCTTGTCGCAGGACTTCTTGAGCGCGTCGAGCGCCGCCTTGTCGGCGGCGGAGGCCGGGGTCTGGGCCTGGAGGGGGGCAAGGGCGAGAGCAAGGACGGGACCGAGCAGGATCGTCATGCGGGCACTCCCTTCGCGGGACGATTATGCGGCAAGGCTCAGCGGAGCACGAGGAAGACGACGGTGACCACGGCGACCGCGGCGAAGCCGGGGAGGACGCGCGCGGCGAGCCCTCGGCCGCCCACGACGGTCACGATGCCGGACTTCACGGCGAGGTTCGTGAGTGTCGCCAGGAGGAAGGAGCCGCCCGCGGCCTCCGCGGTGACGACACCGCTCTTGCGCAGCCCGGCGTTGGCGAGGAGCACGGAGTCCACGTCGAGGAGGCCTCCGAGCGCACCGGCGGCCCAGAGCCCCGCCGTGCCCAGCTCTTCCTGGGCGGCGCGGGCAACGACGAGGATCCCCGCGAAGAGCAGGCCGAGGCCGACCGCCCGCGTCAGCTCAACGGGATTGCCGAGGCCGACCTCGCCCTTCTCGCCCGCGCCTTCCTTCTTCAGGAGCTCGCGAGCCGCGAAGGCCGCGGCTACGAAGAAGAGCGTGCCGAGACGGGGGAGAAGGTAGCGAGCGAAGGGAGGGTCGAATACGGCGGCGAGCACGAGCCCCCGGGCGTTGAGGACCATGGACGCGAGCAGTATGCCTGCGGCGAGGGATCGCAGCAGGTGCTTCAGCTCACGTGCCTTTCCGGAGAGGGCCAGGGTCACCGCGGTGGAGCTCACGAGCCCTCCCACGAGGCCGGCGAGGGCCCACCCCGTGCGTCCTCCGAGGAGCCGCACGAGCACGTACCCCAGGAGGCTGAGCCCGCAGATGACGACCACGACCATTCCCACGTGGCGGGGCACGATTGCCCCGTACGGGCCCACTTCCCGGGTGGGGAGGAGCGGCAGCGCGACCACGGCCACGATCCCGAACTTCAGGATCGACAGGACCTCCTCCTCGGTGAGGGCGCCGACGAAGCGGTGGAGTGGGGCCTTCAGCGCAAGCAGGAGCGTCACGATCACGGCGAGCGACGCGGCGAGAGGGCCGCGGCCGTAGCCACAGAGCGCGCCGAGGAGCGGGGCGAGGAGGGCCAGCGCCTCCGAAGTGACGCCGTGGTGCACCGCGGCCGTCCAGTGGTAGGCGGAGACGACGAGGGCGGCTAGTCCGATCACGACGGCGGGGAGAAGCAGAGCCGGCCCGTCGCGGCCCACGAGCGCGGCCACGCAGCCCGCGAGCGAGAGGAGGGGGAACGTGCGGATGCCCGCGAAGCGCTCGCGATCCGACTCCGACCGCTCGCGCTCCAGGCCGAGGAGGAGGCCGATGAGCAGGGCGAACGCGCTGTCGGAGAAGCCCTCCATGGCGCGCGACAAAGATAGCATTGCCGGCGCCTTTACTCGGGGGCATTGGGTAGGCTAGCGTTTTCGTGCATGACGACAGCCAGCGATCCCCTTTCCCTCGCCGGGCGCGTCGCGGTGGTGACGGGCGCGGGGCGGGGCATCGGCGCCGCCACCGCGCGTCTCCTCGCGGAAGCCGGAGCGCAGGTCGCCCTCCTCGACCGCGACGGCGCGGGCGCCACGCGGACCGCGGAGGAGATCGCGCGTACGGGAGGAGAGGCGCTCGTCTTCGAGACCGACATCACCGACGCCTTCGCGGTCGAGCGCGTGTTCGACAGCGTGGTGGACGAGTGGGAGAAGCTCGAGATCCTCGTCAACAACGCGGCGATCGTGAAGGACGCTCCGCTCGAGGACGTGACCGACGAGGACTGGCAGGAGACGCTCGACGTGAACCTCCGCGGGACCATGGTCTGCACGCGCGCGGCGGTGCCGCACATGCGCGCGCGGCGATTCGGCCGGATCCTCTCCGCGACGTCGGCGGGGCCGCGCGCGGGCGCCGCGGGCCAGACCGCGTACGCGGCGAGCAAGGCGGGAATCGTGGGCATGACCCAGACCTGGGCGCGGGAGCTCGCCCCGGACGGGATCACCGCCAACGCCGTGGCCCCCGGCCTCGTCGACTCGGAGCTCGGGCGCGCCCTTCCCGCCGAGGCGCTCGCGGAGATCCTCGCGCGGCTGCCCGCGCGCCGCCTCGGCCGGCCCGAGGAGGTCGCCGCCGTCTACCTCTTCCTGGCCTCGGACCTCGCTGCGTTCATCAACGGCGCGGTGGTCGGCGTGGACGGAGGGCTCCTCCTTTACTG
>JBKPBQ010000604.1:0-4724 GCA_046726955.1 Acidobacteriota bacterium | reverse complement strand
CCGCCGGCGCGAGTTCCGCGCTCATCCGTGGTGGGGCGACGTCGTCGGCGCGCAGCCGCGGGTAGCGAAGGACTTGCTGCGGCGCATCCGCGAAGACGGCCCCTTGCGCTCGGCGGAGATCGAGGGGCGCGCGAGCAAGGGATGGTGGGACCTGAGCATCGCCAAGCGCGTGGCCGCGGCGCTGTGGTCGAGCGGCGAGCTGGCCATCCGCGAGCGCACCAACTTCCAGCGAACGTACGACCTCCCGGAACGGGTCATCCCGGAGCCGCTGCGCCGGCGTCCGCTCTCGACCGCGGACGGGCTGGAGGCGCTGCTGCTCGCCGCGCTGGACGGCCATGGCTGGGCGACCACGGGCACGCTGGCCGCGACGTGGCGCCTCAAGAACCGCAAGGCCGAGGTGGTGTCGGCGCTCGAGCGGCTGCGGGACAAGCGGGCGGTCGTCCCTTGCTCGCTCCACTCGCCGGACGACGCGCCGCGGGCCGGGTGGATCCGTCCGGCGGACCGCGAGCTGGCCGCTCGGCTCGAGCGCATCCGACCGCGGCCGGACGCGGGCGTCCTCCTCTCGCCCTTCGATCCGCTGCTCTGGGACCGCGGGCGGGTGGCGCGGCTCTTCGGCTTCGCGGTCGCGCTCGAGATCTTCAAGCCCGCGCCGCAGCGCGTGTACGGGTACTACTGCCTGCCCGTGCTGGCGGGCGAGAAGCTCGTGGCCCGCGTGGACTTGAAGGCGGATCGGAAGGCGGGACGGCTGCGCGTCCTCTCGACTCACTACGAGAAGGCGGCGCGGGCCGACGCGCGGCGCGGTCGAGAGGCCACGCGAGCGGCGCTCGCGCGCTACGCGCAGGCTCTCGGCCTGCGGGCCGACAGGATCTGAGCTATCTGAGCTATAGTGATCCAGCAGTTACCTGGGCAAGCTGAGCCGTTCCGTCGCGCGCGTGTTTTTTCGTGCACGAGCATGGAGGGCAACGTGTACCTGCGCCCCCGTAGGTCGGTCGTGCGATCGGTCCTGTCTCGGTTGACGTTGATCCTCGCCGTGCTCGGTCCTGCCGGCGTCTTCGCCAGTGAGACCAGCCAGGAAGAGCCGGCCGCCGATGCCGCCGCCGCCCCCCGTCCGACGCTCGAAGCCGTCCGCGCCCACGTGGTCGCGTTCGGAGGCGTCTCGACGGCGGGCGCCGACGGCCTCGAGAGCGGGTCGCTCTTCGGCGGAAGCGCCACGTTCTTCTTCTTGAAGCGCCTCGGCATCGAGGCGGGCGTTCACCATCGGAGCCTGGACGTCGGAGCGACGTCGTCGAATGCGCTCTCCGGAGGCTCGCTCGGCTCGACCATCGTCACCGGGAGCGTCGTCGCTCGCTTTCCCGTCAGCGCGCGGGTGGCCCCCTACGTCCTGGCCGGCGTGGCGCACTTCTCGAACGCGTTCGAGGTGTCGCCGGCGGTCTCCGGCGGGCTGGACGCGTTGAACTTCCGCGTGACGGAGGAGATCAAGAGCGCCGTCGGCTTCAACGTCGGAGGCGGTGTCGACGTCCTCCTCGCCCGGCGGTTCGCCGCCTTCGGAGAGCTCCGCTACCTGGGCGGCGCGCCCGACACGAGGGCGGAGCTCCGCGACTCGATCAGCGGGACCACGGCCGCGGTCAGCGGCAAGCAGGACCTGAACGGGCTCGAGGTCAGGCTGGGGGTTCGTTTCCTCTTCCCGCGGGCCCCGAGAAAGGCGGCCGTGCAATGAAGACGCCCATTCTTGCGGCGTGCCTGGCCCTCTCGGTGGGAGCCGCCGCGCCGGCTCCCGCCGTTCCCGAGCAAGTCCTGGACGAGGGGCCTCTGGCGCCCCCGGCCGCGCGCAAGGGCTCTCCGTACCTCGACTCGCGCCTCGCCCAGCTCGCTGCGACCGAGCGCGCGAAGGGGCGGGAGGCGGCCATTCGGTTCGCGGCCGCGAACGCCATCTCCCTCGACGCCCGGCAGCGGGTCCGAGTCCTCATCCACCCGGCGCGATCGTCCGCACCCGCGGCCGAGTCGGTGATCACCGCGCGGGTGGCGGCTTTCGGCGGCGACGTGCGGGGTCGCGTCGGCGACCTGATCGAGGCCGAGGTGGCGATCCCCGCGGTCGAGTGGCTGCCCGGTCCGCGCGAGATAGCCTGGATCGAGGCCGCCCCCCTGCCGGTGCTGATGAAGACGACGAGCCAGGGTGTCGCGGTCACCCGGGCCAGCCGGATCCTGGACGGGGACACGTCCTACCGGCCGTCGGGGGAGCCGATCCGGGTAGGGATCCTCGACCTGGGCTTCGAGGGCCATCCGGGCCTGCTCGGCAGCGAGCTCCCCGCGGGGGTAACCGCGCGCTCGTTCCATCCGTTGGGGATCGGCGGCGGAGGCGTCGAGCACGGGACGGCCTGCGCCGAGATCGTGCACGACATGGCGGCGGACGCGCAGCTCTACCTGGCCAACTTCGACTCGGTGACGGAGCACGGCGAGGCCGTGGACTGGCTCATCTCTCAGCGCGTGGACGTCATCTCCTACTCGATCGGCTGGTACAACAGCGGTCCCGGCGACGGGCGAGGCACGATCAACGACCACGTCCGGCGGGCGACCGCCGCCGGCGTGAAGTGGGTGGGGTCGGCGGGCAACGACGCCCAGAAGCACTGGGAAGGCGTCTTCTCCGATACGAACGGGAACGGCTGGCACAACTACGCGGCCACGGACGAGGGCAACACCTTCTCGCTCGAGGCGGGCGATCTCTTCATCGCGTTCCTGAACTGGGACGACTGGTTCCAGTCGAGCCAGGACTACGACCTCTACATCTTCGACCAGCAGGGCCGGCTCATGACGTACTCCGTCGGCGACCAGACCGGCACGCAGCGCCCCACCGAGGCCGCCGGCTTCGTAGCGCCCAACTCGGGCAGCTACTTCGTGGCCATCCACAAGTACAGCGCCACTCGCAACGTCAAGCTCGAGACGTTCTTCCGCGTCGAGAGCGCCCACGCCGTCCGGATGCAGTACGTCGTTCCCGCGGGCAGCCTGGCCATCCCCGCGGATACCGACGGAGCGATCGCCGTCGGCGCGACCTACTGGCGCGACGACACCGCCGAGCCGTTCAGCTCGCAGGGACCCACGGCCGATGGGCGCCAGAAGCCGGACCTCGCTGCCCCCGACGGAGTGGACACGGCGACGTACCTGGCCGAGGGCGAGCAGTTCTACGGGACCTCCGCGTCGGCCCCGCACGTCGCGGGGGCGATCGCGCTGCTCAAGGCGCGCTTCGGGATCTACACGATGGACCAGGTGGTCGACATCCTCTACGGCCGCGCCATCGACAAGGGGCCGTCCGGCCGCGACAACCAGTACGGACGCGGACGGCTCGACCTCGTCGGACCTTGAGAGGACGTTAGGCGGGGCGGGCTACCGGGAGCCGTCCGCCTCGCGGATGCGCCGGGCCACCGTCCGCTCGAGCGCCGCCCTCTCGTCGGAGCTGAGTCCCGCCGTTGCGATGCGGATGGCGCCGCCATTGGAAACCGCCGTGAGGTGGCCGGGCGCCGCGTCCATGCGCGTGACGGCCGTCCAGGGGATCCGGGTCGTCCCCAGAATCGTGCGCAGCGAGAGCGCGTCCTGCACCGCGTCCACGCGATAGGCGAACCTCTGCGCGCCGAAGACGGCGAGGGAGACCGCTGCCACTAGCGCGAGCACCTGCGGGGGGCGCCGATGCACGGCCGCGGCCATCGCGGCTACGGCCGCGGCCGCCACGAGCGCCGCCGCTCCATGCGTCCACTCGTGGGCGATCTCCAGCCCGGCGTTGAGCCAGAGGACCCGGGGCGGGCCGAGCGAGACGTAGAAGGCGAGGACGGCGACGAGCGCGGCGAGGGCGAGCGCAGCCGTCCTGTATCTCACGCGGGCGATTCTTCCACGGGGCTGCGCCAGGCCAGGACCGGCAGGGAAGCGCGGGGAGGCTGCGTCACCTCGCCCGGAATGGGTAGAAACATAACTTGGCGCCTAGAGCCGCGTCGACTTGTGCTCGGTGCCATCGAACGAGAGCAGCCGCTCCCGCCCGTCTTCCATCGTCTCCAGGTGGACGGGCCGCCGCCACAGCCGGTGGAGGTTCTTGAGCGTGTCCTTGGCCTTCTCGATGTCGAGGGGGACGCCCTCGAAGCGGTGCTTCAGGTAGAGCTCGCCCCGGTTCGCGTAGTTCGACTCCGTGACGTGGATGATGGGCTGGCCCATGTTGGTGAGGGAGAAGAGGAGCCGCTCCTTCACCTTCTTCCAGTCGCGGCTGACGATGACGTGGCGGCCCGCCCGCGTGTCGAAGCCGTAGACGTAGAGCTTGAGCCGCTCGCAGAACTCCTCGTTCAGGAAGGCGTCTACGAAGGTCACGTCGTTGTAGACCTTCCTCACCTCGAAGATCTTCTGCCGCCCCAGGCCGAGCTTGCGGTCCCAGCGCTTCTTGACCTCGAGGTCGTCGCAGTCCTCGTACTCACGGCCGAACTTCCCCTTGTTCCAGCGGTCCTCGATCTCCCGGAAGAGCTCGATGCCGATCTTGTAGGGGTTCATCCGACCGGGGCTCATGGCGAGCGTCCCCGCGTTCTGGTCGGCGAAGTCGATGATCTCGGAGGCGCGCACGGCGCGCTGGGTCATGATCGTGGCGTGCCAGTAGGAGTTGTGGTTGACGAAGCCCGCCGCCGCATAGCGATGCGTCTCCTCGACCGAGATGTCGTACACGTCGCCCCGTCCGGGCTCGACGGAGACGACCTCGT
>JBKPBQ010000603.1:0-11307 GCA_046726955.1 Acidobacteriota bacterium | reverse complement strand
CTTGGGCACCTCTCGAATGCTGACCCGTCGGTCCAACAACTAAGTATACAGGTCCGTTCATCCTGACTCACCGGTCAGTTCATCCTGGTAACAGACACAGGATGTCGTGCATGCAAGTCGCGGCCGCTACAAGCCGAAGAGGAATCGTGCGCGAGACGGTGACCGGGATGGACAGACATGCCGGTCTGTTCATCCTCGGTGGACAGAAGGGCAGGAGCTCATAGCTGGTCGGCCGGGCTGCGGATGCCCCTGGGGCCGCGGTTGAGGACGTGGGTGTAGATCATGGTGGTCTGCACGTCGCTGTGGCCCACGAGCTCCTGGATGGTGCGGATGTCGTAGCCGTCCTCGAGGAGGTGAGTGGCGAAGCTGTGCCGCAAGGTGTGCGGGGTGGCCGGCTTGACGAGGCGGGTCCGGCGCACCGCTTCTGCCATCGCCCTTTGCACGACGGTCTCGTGGAGGTGGTGACGGTGCCGGATGCCGGTCCGGCGATCCGTATAGTGGGTCGAGGCCGGGAAGAGGTACTGCCAGCGCCATTCCCGATCGGCGTGGGTGTACTTGTCGGCGAGGGCGCCGGGAAGGGGGGCGCGGCCCAGGCCGATGCTCAGGTCTCGCTCGTGGAGGCGCCGGACACGCTCGAGGTGTTCCGCCAGGGGGCGCTTGCAGGACGCGGGGAGGACACTCACGCGGTCCTTTGCTCCCTTGCCGTCGCGGATCGTCAGCTGGTTGCGCTCGAAGTCGACGTCCTTGACGCGCAGGGTCAGGCACTCCAGGAGGCGGAGCCCGGCGCCGTAGAGCATTCGGCATACGAGCTGGGGAACGCCGTCCATCTCTGCCAGCACCTCCGCGACCTCTCGGCGCGTGAGGACGACGGGCAGCTTCACCGGACGTTTTGCGCGCTCGATCTCCGGGATCGTGCCCAGCGGGCGGTCGAGGACTCGCGAATACAGGAAGACGAGCGCGTTCAGGGCCTGATTCTGTGTCGACGAGCTCACTCCCTTCGTCACCGCCAGGTGCGAGAGGAAGGCCCGGACTTCGACACCGCCCATCTCTGCGGGATGCCGTATTCCGTGGTGGAAGATGAAGCGCTTGATCCAGTAGACGTACGCCCGCTCGGTTCGCCGGCTGTAGTGGAGCCGGCGGGTCGCGGCCCTGACGCGGTCCAGCAGCTTGGGCTCTCCAGGGGCTCGGGCGGCGGTCGGCGGGCTCGTTGGAGCGTCGGCCACGGTGTTCCTCCGGTTGAAGGCGGCACCGTAGCACCGACAAGCGTCGGCTCTGGTCCGATTCGCAGAGCCCCTTCCTGGACCGCCCTGGGCACCCACCGGCTCAAGCAGTGCTTCCAGGTGGGTGACGGGAGGCAAGAGTCGTCCGGCTGCTCCTGGCTTCTCGTTCCGTCTAGACGACCGAGTCGCGCTCCTCGCGCCGGATCGCCTGGTAGCGCGCGAAAACGGCGCGCTCGTCCTCCAGGCCGAGCCAGTACCGCCAGCTGCTGCCGCGGAACGTGTGGGCGAGCATGGCGTGCCCGTGGCGCATCACGAAGCCGGGACGCTGGAAGAAAGCGGTCGGGAAGTGCCGGAGCTTCATCCAGCGGTCCTGCTTCCAGCGCAGGAACTCGATCTCGTCGGCGGACAGTCCCTCCGTGCGGACGACCGCGGTCGTGCCGTCGTACTCCTCGAGCCGCTCGTTGACGATGAGCCCGCGCTCGCGCAGGTCCCGCGTCATCGGCGTCGCCGGGTAGGGTGTCGGGTGCTGGATGTAGGGCCAGTCCACGTAGCGCCGCGCGAACTCGAGGTTGGCCTCGACGGCCTCGCGCGTGTCGCCGGGGTTGCCCACGATGAGCCCACCCACGACGTACATGCCGTTCCTGTGCAGGGCCTCGATCGCCGCCACCGTGGCGTTCCCCGTGCGGCGTCCGTGCTCGCGGGCCGCGTTCTTCGCGCTCGCCTTGAGGAACCCGAGGTCTTGCTCCAGGATGTTCTCGATCCCCAGGAAGACGTAGCGGAAGCCGGCCTCGCGCATGAGCGGCGCCAGGGTGTCGCCGTGGTTCGCGATCGAGGAGGTCATGCCCTGCACGAAGTACTCGATGCGGTTCAGGCCCGCGTCCACGATGGCCCGGCACAGCGCCTCGAAGCGCGCGACGTTCAGCGTGATGTTGTCGTCCACGATGAAGAGCGACCGGGCGCCGTGGGCGGCCGCGTCGCGGATGTCGTCTAGCACGCGTTCGAAGCCGAACGTGTGGAAGTTGCGGCCGCGCATCTCGATGATCGAGCAGAAGCTGCAGTCGTAGGTGCAGCCGCGGGAGGTCTCGATGACGTCTATCGGCCGGCCCAGGAAGGTGTAACCCGAGAGCACCCGCGAAGACCGCCGAGGCGGACGGACCTCGCCGTTCTCGAGGCCGTTGACCGGGCGCGGCCCGTTGTCCACGTAGCCGTTCCCATTCCTCCAGACGAGCCCCGGTATCGCCTCGAGCCCGCCTTGCCTCTCGAGCGCCCGGAGCAGCTCCCGGAACGTGAGCTCTCCTTCTCCCCGCACCACGAAGTCCGCCGTGCCGTCGGTCCAGGCCTCGGGGGCGAGGCTGGGGTCGTAGCCGCCGAGGACGATCCGGGCTTCGGGACACAGCCTGCGGGCGATCTCCACGATCGTGCGCGCGGTGCGGCGCTGGAAGGTCATGACGGAGAGGCCGACGACGTCGGGCTGCCTCTCGCGGACGAGCCGCTCCACGGTCTCCCGCACGCGGCCCTGCACGAGGATGAGGTCGGCCACGGCGACGTCGTGGTGCGAGTCGACGTTCCCGGCGAGCGAGGAGAGCGCGCCGTTGGGCATGCGGATCGCCCCCGAGTACATGTGCTCGAAGGAGTCCGGCATCGAGAAGAGCAGGACCTTCATTGGACGACCCGAGCGGACATGGTACGCCCTTGTCGAAGCCGCCTGTCAAGCCGGACGAGATCGGCTACGATGCGTAGTCCCAACGGGTGGAGGGCATGGGCGAGGAGCGCGCGCAGATCGGGATCATCGGGGGAAGCGGCCTCTACGAGATGGAAGGCTTCACGGAGGTCCGCGAGGTGGCGGTGGAGACGCCCTTCGGGTCGCCCTCCGACCGCTTCATGGTGGGACGGCTCGAGGGCCGGAGGGTCGCCTTCCTGCCCCGTCACGCCCGCGGCCACCGAATCCTCCCCAACGAGCTGAACTTCCAGGCCAACATCTTCGCCCTCAAGACCCTCGGCGTGGAGTGGATCCTGTCCGTCTCCGCCGTGGGCTCGCTCAAGGAGAAGTACGAGCCGCTGCACATGGTGATCCCCGATCAGTTCGTGGACCGCACGCTCCAGCGCAAGTCCACGTTCTTCGGCCGGGGGCTCGTGGCCCACGTGGCCTTCGCCCACCCCTTCTGCCCCGACCTCTCCCGGCGGATGGCGGAGTCGTGCCAGGAGGCGGGGGCCACCTACCACGTGGGCGGGGCCTACCTCTGCATCGAGGGGCCGCACTTCTCGACGCGCGCGGAGTCGGAGCTGTACCGCTCGTGGGGGATGGACATCATCGGCATGACCAACCTTACGGAAGCCAAGCTCGCGCGGGAGGCAGAGATCTGCTATTCGACGCTGGCGATGGTCACCGACTACGACTGCTGGCACCCGGACCACGACTCCGTGACCGCCGAGTACGTGATCGGCAATCTCGCCAAGAACGCGGCCACGGCCAAGGCCGTGCTCCGGGCGGCGGTGTGCCGCCTCCCCGAGGGCACGCCGCGCGAGTGCGAGTGTGCCCACGCGCTCCGGAGCGCGCTCGTCACGCCTGCGAACCTCGTTCCCGAGAACGTGAAGAAGGAACTCGCCCCGATCGTCGGACGGTACATGAAGTGAGCCAGATCCTGGTCGTGGGCAGCGTGGCGTTCGACACGGTCGAGACGCCGTTCGGGCGTGCGGAGAAGGTGCTCGGAGGCAGCGCCTCCTTCTTCGCGGTGGCCGCGTCCTTCTTCGCCCCCGTCAACCTCGTGGGTGTCGTGGGCGGGGACTTCGGGGAGAAGGAGCTCGCCGCCTTCCGGGGCCGGGCCGTGGACCTCGAGGGCCTCGAGCGGATGGACGGGGACACGTTCCACTGGCAGGGCAAGTACTCCTACGACCTCAACTCGCGGGATACGGTCCGCACCGACCTCAACGTCTTCGAGCTCTTCAAGCCCAAGATCCCCGCGAAGTACCGCGCTTCCGAGTTCGTCTTCCTCGGCAACATCGACCCCGTGCTGCAGCGCGACGTGCTCTCCCAGGTGGACCGCCCCAAGCTCGTGGCCTGCGACACGATGAACTTCTGGATCTCCCGCAAGCTCGAGGAGCTCAAGAAGACGCTGGCCCAGGTGGACGTCCTCCTCATCAACGACGCGGAGATGCGCGAGCTGTCGGGGGAGTGGAACCTCGTGAGGGCGGCGCGGGCCATCCAGAAGATGGGGCCGAAGACGCTCGTGGTGAAGAAGGGTGAGCACGGGGTCGTCATGTTCTCGGACGGCGGCTTCTTTGCCGCCCCCGCCTATCCGCTCGAGGACGTCTTCGACCCCACGGGGGCGGGCGACACCTTCGCCGGCGGGTTCCTCGGCTACCTGGCGGGCGCCCCGGTTCTCGACGACGAGACCTTCCGCCGGGCCGTGATCATGGGGAGCACGCTCGCCTCGTTCTGCGTCGAGGCCTTCAGCCTCGACCGTCTCCTCCGCCTCACCCGCGCGGAGATCGACGAGCGCTTCCGGCTCTTCAAGAGGCTGACGAGCTTCGAGAGCGTTTAACCGGGCCTAGCTCGCCCGGGACTCCAGCATCGTGTTGACGATGGTGAGCAGTTTGTTCGCCGTGAAGGGTTTGTTGATGTACATCACGGCCCCGGACTCGAAGCCCTCGGCGAGCGCCTCGCCTCCGCCCTTCGCGGTCAGGAAGATCACCGGCACGTCCTTGAGGCGGGGGTCTTCCTTGATCTTCCGGCAGACGGTGAAGCCGTCGATCTCCGGCATCATCACGTCCAGCAGGACCAGGTCGAAGGGGTGCTCGCCCAGCAGCTTCAGGGCCTCCGCCCCGCCCCCCGCCGCCGTCACGTCGAAGCCCTTCTGTTCGAGGATCGTGCGCTCGAGGCTCAAGATGTTCTCGTCGTCGTCCACGACAAGGATCCTCTTGGCCATCTAGGACCTCCGGAGGCGACGCCTCCGCAACCCGGCGATTCTAGCAAGGCGCCCCCGCATTGTCAGCAATGGGTTTGCGTCAGCGGACGCGCACTCCCCCGCAGACTCCCGATTGGCTGCACGCCTCGTAGAACCCCGCGCCGAACGCCTGGACGAGGAACTGGTTCTCGGGGTGGTTCACGCAGAACGGCGGCCGGACGGCGTAGTTCACGCATCCATGGTTGTTCACGAACCAGCGCGGGCCGTAGCGATTCGTGTCCAACGCCCGGCCCACGAGGAGGCTGTCGCACGCGGCGCGGTCGGGATGCCCCTCGGGACGCGGCGGGCAGTAGCGCCGGCGGTCGGTGTAGCCGATCGCCTCGCAGAAGTCGGGATCGGGCCCCACCATCGGCGTCGAGTCGAGGATCAGCCGGTTCACGCCCACGATCAGTACCGCGACGTCGATGCGGGCGAGCGGTGGGGGCTTCGGGCTCGGACACGCGGAGGGATCGAGGTCGGGCTCGGGAGTCGGCCGGGGCTCCTCCGGCTCCGCGGCCGGAGACGGAGACGGCGTCGGGGAGGGAGCGGCCACGGGCGGCACGGTCGTGGGCGGAGCGGGCGTCGGGGGATTCGAGCCGCAGCCGAACGACGCGACGACGATCGCGATGGCTCCGACTCGACCCCATGGCGGTCGCGGCAACGATGCCCCCAAAGTCCCCGGCTCCCAGCGACGGGCCCGGCTGCGTAAGAGTACGCCAACCCACGATGGACGACTGTGAAATCTTCGAGGCTAGGGGACCCGGTACGCCCCGCACACCCCGTTGGACGCGCAGGCCTGGAACGTCCCGGATCCCACCGCAAAGACGAGGAACTGGTTTTCGGGGTGGTTGGTGCAGAAGGGCTCGGAGCCGCCCGAGTTGCACGGGGCGCCGTTCGCGCTCCACGTCGGACCGATGCGGCCCGTGTCCCGCGCGCGTCCGATGATCATGGCCTCGCACGCGAAGCGATCGGGGTTGCCTTCCGGCCGCACCGGGCAGAACTGCCGTCCGTCGGTGAACCCGATCTGCTTGCAGTAGTCCCCGTCAGGTCCGACGAGAGGCGTCGAGTCGAGGATGAGACGGCCGTTGCCGACGATCAGCAGACCGACGGCCATCCGTCCGAGCGGTGGCGGGGTGGGAGGCGGGCATTCACCGGGGTCGCCGCCGCCCGGGTCTCCGCCGCCCGGCGGCGGAGTGCTGTCCGGCGGCCCGTCGCCTCCGCCCGGGGGCGGCGTGGGCGTCGCCTGGACAGGTGGACGCACGGTGGGTTGGGGCGCGGGCGCTGCGGGGATCGGGTTGACGGGCGTCAGGGGACCGCTGCCCGTCGGAGGTCCCGGCTGGTCGGACGGCTGCTCGGTCGTGGTCTTCGCGCACGCGGCGAGCCCGACGAGGCCGAGGACGAGGACCGCGAGGACCAGCCAGCCCGGACGGGGCGTACGGACGGCGTGCACGGGGTGCAGGGTCACACGCCGAGGCAAAACTGTCAAGCTAACCCCGCCTCAAGCCACGGATTTTCGTGCTGCCCCCTACCGGTCGACGTCGACCTCCCCGCAGTAGACCTCGTGCACGCAAGCGGTGTAGGTCCCGCTCGTGTAGGCCCAGAGCAGGTACTGGTTGTCCGGGTGGTTCGCGCAGTTGACGCCGTCGCAGAGAGCGCCGTTGCGCCGCCAGGTCGGGCCGTATCGCCCTGTGTCCTCGGCCGTGCCGGAGATCAGTTGCTCGCAGGGTCCGCGCTCCGGATTTCCCTCTGCCCGCACCGGGCAGAACCGCCGCCCGTCCGTGAACCCGACCTGCCGGCAGTAGTCCGCGTCGGGCCCCACGAGGATCGTCGAGTCCAGCGTCGTGATGTTGGGTCCCTTGATGTGGACGACGGCGTTGATGCGGCCGATCGGCCCGGGCAGCGGCGGGCCGCACCCGTTGCCGCCGCCCGGAGGCGGCGTCGGGGTCGGCGCCGGAGTGGGAGCCGCGGTGGGAGCGGGAGTGGGCGTCGGCGCTGGCCCCGTCGGGCTCGGCCGCGGCGTCGGCGCGGGACTCGAGAGCGGGAAGAAGGGGATCGGGATCGTCATCGTCGGCTCGGTCGCCTTCGTGGGGAGCTTTTCCGTGATGGTCTGGCACCCGGCGAGAAAGGCCGTTGCCGTGAGGAAGCCAAGGAGGGTTCTCTTCATTTGCAACACCTTTCGCCTAGAAAGTACCTTAGAATTTCACACTCAACCCCCCTTCATGTCAAGCTTTTTCGTCCCGTCGGCCACTCTTTCAGGACCGCTTCGGCGGCTCGGGCCGAGGCGCCCGGCTCTCCCAGCCGGCTCCGGACGGCCAAGAGGTCCTCGCGCATGGCCTCGAGCCGCTCCGGGTCCTCCAGCAGACCCAGGGCCTCCGCCGCGACCCGTCGGGGCGTGAAGTCTCGCTGTATCAGCTCCTTGACGACCCTCCGCTCTGCGATGAGGTTGACCATCGCGAAGTGAGGGACGCGAACGAACGGACGCCCGAGCGCATAGGTCACGGGCGAGACGCGATAGACGACGACCATCGGTGTCGCGAGGAGCGCCGCCTCGACCGTGGCCGTGCCGGAAGCCACGACCGCGACCTGCGCGGCCTGGAGCGCCGCGAGCGTCTGCCCCTGGACCGCGGTCACGGGCAGCGTCCCGAACGGCGCGCGCAGAGACGCGCGGTCGAGGGCCGGCGCGACGGCGAGCAGGAAGCGAATGTCGGGACGGCGGCGGATCATCTCGGCGGCGGCGCCGACCATCGGCGGGAGGTTCTGCGCGACTTCCTTCCGCCGGCTCCCGGGAAGGAGCGAGACGACCGGAGACGCGGATCGAACGCCGAGGCTCTCCAGCAGCTCCTCGTGGTCTTCGGCGGCCCGCACGAGATCGACGAGCGGGTGGCCGACGAACGTGACGGGCACGCCCGCGTCCTGGTAGAGCTTCTCCTCGAAGGGAAAGATCACGAGCATGCGGGCGACCGTGCGCCGGATCTCGTGGATGCGCCCACGCCGCCACGCCCAGACCTGCGGGGAGATGTAGTAGACGACGGGGATGCCCCGCCGCTTCAGCTCGCTGGCGAGGCGGAGGTTGAAGTCGGGATAGTCGATGAGCACGGCGAGGTCCGGCCGCTCGCGGTCCACCTCCTCGAGCAGTCGGCGGAAGATCCCGCGGAGGCGGCCGAGGTGGCGGACGACCTCGACGAGACCCACGACCGCGAGCTCGCGAACGTGGGCGACGAGCTCGGCCCCGTGCGCCTTCGCGTGGTCGCCCCCCAGTCCCATGACGGTCAGCCCGGGCATCAGGGCGCGAACGTGTCGCAGGAGCTCGCCTGCGTAGAGATCGCCGGAGGGCTCACCACAGGAGAGGAGCAGGCGAGGCTTGTTCTGCAAGCGCACTGAGTATAGTCCGGAGGCGGCGACGGCTGTCCTGACCGAGTGACAGCGTCGTCCGCGCGCGGGGCGCGTAACGTAGTCGAAACACGGAGGTTGGGCGTTCGACACCGCTCTCGGAGCCGGGCATGTCTCTTGCTCTTTCGCGAGGCAGCTTGAACCTTGGGAACGGGGGGAAGCGATGAGTGTCCGGTTCCTGATGCTGGCCTTGGCCGCAGGAGTCTTGGCCGCGGGTCCCTCAGCGCGGGCCGACAATGCTCGGCCGCGCAGCGGCGGATCGTCTCCTTCTTCGTCCGCCGGCGCGCAACACCACTCCGGAGGCAGCTCGTCGCCACAGTCGTCCGGGTCGAGCGGGTCCTCGGACAACTCGTCGACGCCGTCCTCCGGCCGCTCGACCGCGGAGCAGCGGCACCCGCGCGCCGGCACCGGCACGGCCGACTGGCCGCATCACGGCTACGGCTACTATCCCGGCTACTACCCGGGCTGGTACTACCCGTACTGGCCGTCCTACTACTACGGCGCCTACGCGGGCTGGGGTCCCTACGGCGGCTACGGCCCCGGGCCCGGCTACTACTCGTACCGCACGGGCGGAGACAGCGCGGCGCTGCGCGTGCTCGTGGAGCCGGAGAAGGCGAAGGTCTACGTGGACGGCTACTACGCGGGTGTGGCCGACGACTTCGACGGGATGTTCCAGCGGCTCTACGTCGCGCCGGGCCGCCACGAGATCACGCTGAAGTACGAGGGCTACCGCACGCACCGCATGCTCGTCTACGTCACGCCCGGCCAGACGATGAAGATCCAGCGCGATCTCGAGAGAGGTCCGGGCGACGAGACGTTCGAGGACCTGACGGGCGGCCGCGGCCAGCGCGAGGAGACAGTCGAGCGGCGGCCCGATCGCGACTACGACCAGCCCCCCGACCGCGGCGGGTACGAGCCGGAGACAGCACTTCCTCCGCCGCGCGGCGGCGACGAGCCCTATCGCGCGGACGCCGGCCGGCTCCGTCTCGACGTGCGTCCCCGCGATGCCTCGGTCTACGTGGACGGCACGTTCCAGGGGCCGGCGGGCGATCTGGGCGAGCTCATGCTGCCCCCGGGCCCGCATCGAGTGGAAGTCGTGCGGCCGGGATTCCGGACCGAGGAGCGCGACGTGCAGCTCGCGCCCGGCTCTTCGCGGACGGTGACGATCGAGCTCGTGCGGCCCTAAGCGATTAGTTGCCGCCGGCGGCGGTGACGGTCCCGGAGACGGGCCGGAAGACTTCCTGGAAGATGCGTCCGGCGACGCCGGACGCCTGCGGCCCGCTGCCGCGCCGGAGGAACACGACGAGCACCATCGAGGGCCGGTCCGCCGGCGCGTAGGAGGCGAACCAGCCGAGGTTCGCGCAGGTGCCGGTCTTGCCGGCGACGACCACGTCGGGGTCGAAGGAGCCCGTGGCCGTGCCCTCGTTCACCGCGGAGAGGAATCCCTCGGCGAGGCCGTCGAGGCGCGTCCCCTCCGGCAGCCGCCACCGCTCGTGCGGGACGAATCCTGCCGAGCCGCCGACCTGCGGCTGGAACACGATCCCGCCGTTGACGATCGCGGACACGAGCACGGCGAGCTGGATGGCCGACGTCTCGATGCCGGCCGCGTGGCTCGAGAGGTGGCCCACGAGCTCCGGCCGCACGGACTCGGGAACGCGTCCCGCCGTCTCGCCCGTGAGGTTGATGCCCGAGGGCTCGCCGAGCCCGAGGAGCTGCGCGTACTTCCGGATCCTCTCGTAGCCGAGCGTCTCGCCCACCCACTCGAAGTAGGGATTGCAGGACGCGGCGAGCGCGCGGCGCAGGTCGATCGGTCCGTGCCCCGGCCACATCGAGCAGCCCTTCTGGCAGTTGTAGACAGTGCTGGGCGTGATGACGCCCTCCGTGAGGCCGGCGATCGCCACGACCGTCTTGAAGACGGAGCAGGGCGTGTAGGCGCGGAGGAGCGCGTTCTTCGGGTTGACGACCGCCATCACGCGTCCGGTCAGCGGGTCCATGGCTACGGCGGCACCGTCGGTCGGGCCGAGGGCGCGCTTGCACGCCTCGCCCACGAGCAGGTCGCGCTCGGAGGCGTCGGGCGGGACGATCACGCTCGGCAGAGGCGGTGTCCGCGACGCGCGACGGGGACGCGGGGTGACGGCGACGGCGGGAGAGGCGGCCAGGACGAGGAGGAGGGCAGCCGTGCCCCGCGACGCTCTTCCCAGCATGCCAACCCATAGAATAGCACGACCGAGGCGGGGAATCCTTCGCTCTTGTACGGCGGGGCCTTGCGGAAATAGAATCGCCGTCTTCGGACAAGGAGCCAAGAGCATGTCCTGCAGCACGCCGTTGAAGGTTGGCCTCGCTCTCGCTCTCGCCCTCGTCGCCCCGGCGGCGGCGCGGGCGCAGAAGCTCGACAAGGATGACAAGAAGTGGCTCGACGATGTCCGGCCGATCATGCTGCCGGACGAGGAGAAGACCTACAAGAACCTCAAGGAGAAGGTCGACCGCGCGGAGTTCCAGAAGATCTTCTGGGCGCGGCGCGACCCGAACCTGGAGACCCCCGAGAACGAGTACCAGGAGCAGTACACGGCCGCGCGCAACGAGGCCAACACCCAGATCCGCGTTCCCGGGAAGCTCGGCGCGGACACCGATTGCGGGCGCACGCTCATCCTCCTGGGCAAGCCCGACGACGTCCGCAAGTCGAGCGGCAGCGATACGGGCGCGCGCGGACCGGAGACGTGGCTCTACAAGGACCGTCCCGGCCAGACCTTCAC
>JBKPBQ010000602.1:0-7939 GCA_046726955.1 Acidobacteriota bacterium | reverse complement strand
GTCGCCTCGCGCACGCTCGCCCCGGGCGGCGACCTCCTGACGCTCTCCACCCTCAAGACCTCCCCCATGGCCTCCGACGCGCACTTCCAGGACGGCCTGCAGCCGTCGCGCACCTGGCGCTACGAGCTCGCCGCCGACCGCGCGCTCGGCGCCGCCAAGGTCGGCGCCCACCTCTTCTACGAGAACACGAGCGACCAGCTCGTCAACGTGTTCGAAGGAGGGGCGACGCCCGTGCTCCACGTGATCAACGGCGGCAACCTCGACGCGCGCGGGATCGGGCTCACCATGGGCGGTCACCTGGGCAAGGTCGTGAACGGCTCGGTGACGTACACGTACGGCCGGACGACGCGCAACGGCGGCCTCGCGGCCGCGGCGGACATGGCGAGCACGTGGGAAATGCTCGGCTACGAAGAGGCCGACTACCACGACCTCGTGGCGCGGGTCGAGACGTTCATCGACTGGTCCGACACCCGCGTCTCCGCGTACTACCGGATCAATACCTTGAACCCGGAGCCGGATGGCCGCGTGGGCGGGCATTCCGCTTGCACCAATACTCGATTCGACGTGCAGCTGACGCAGGGTCTGCCGTTCCTGCAGACGCTGACGCGGGCGGATTGGGTGGTGCTGGTTGCGTTCCGGAACCTCTTCTACGAGGCGGCCGAGGGTGGCTCCCTCGACGAGCTCGTCGTTCTGCACCCGCCGAAGCGGGTGATGGGAGGCATCTCGGTCCGGTTCTAGCCGTACAGGGAGGAGCGCTGCGGGCGGTCGTGAAGAGGATGGAAGCGGGCGAGGCTCACGAGCCTCGCTTTTTTTGGCTCGGAGAATCGATCCATTTTGTCGGTTTTCCCCTTCAAGTGGCCGGATCCGCGCGGGACAATCGTGTACTCAAGTTCAGTTTTTTGAGCGCTTTGCCCATGACGTCGGTAACTGCAAGGTAGGCATGTAGCTTGCTGACTCCGATGAAGACGCACCATGCCAAAGCAATGGCGTTGAT
Source organism: Acidobacteriota bacterium (assembly GCA_046726955.1). Taxonomy (GTDB): domain Bacteria; phylum Acidobacteriota; class Vicinamibacteria; order Fen-336; family Fen-336; genus CAVPGH01. Next base: position 6,945 of record JBKPBQ010000602.1, on the reverse strand, counting down.
GGCCCGAAGGCGCATCAAGAATCTCGCCGTCCTCGTTGCGGGCGTGGCGCTGGCCTCTCTCGGGATCTACAACATCGTCCTCAAGGCCACGTGGACGCTCCTCGACGACGGCGTCTTCTGGCGGCTGAGCCCGGCGGGAATGGTCGCGGGGCGGGTCGCCGCGGGCGGTCCCGCCGATCGCGCGGGCGTGCAGGTGGGCGACGTGCTCCTCGCGATCGACGGGGACGAGGTCCTGACCCCCGAGGAGGTCGAAGCCTCTCTCGGACGCCGGCACGCCGGCGAGCGCGTGCAGTACGCCCTCCTCCGCGAGTCGGAGCGCCGCTCGCTCGTGCTCACGATCGAGCCGCTCCCCCAGGGCAACGTCACGCTCTTCTACTACCTCTCGCTCGTCGGCTTCTTCAGCCTCGTCGTGGGCACGATCGTGATGCTGAAGCGGCCGCCGGACCGGGCGGCCCTGCACTTCTACGCGATCTGCGTGCTGTTCTTCCTGATGTACTCGACGTCCTACACCGGCAAGCTCTCGGTCGCGGACTGGGTGCTGTTCTGGGCCGACCACCTCGCCATCCTGTTCCTGCCCGTCGTCTTCCTGCACTTCTGCCTGTCGTTCCCCGAGCGCCGCCTGGACGGCCGTCGGACCTGGGTCGTCCCCGCGCTCTACCTGCCCGCGCTCGCCCTCGCGGGAGCGGCGGTGGCGAGCCAGCTCTTCTTCGCCACCGGACGCGAGACGAGCGCGCTCTGGGCGATCAGCGAGGCCATCGACCGGGCGAAGCCGCTCTACTTCGCCGCCCTCTTCACGCTGTCGTTCCTCGTCCTCCTCGACTCCTACCGGCGCACCCGGCAGCTCACCGCCCGCCGGCAGATGAAGTGGCTGGTGGGAGGCACGGGCGCGGGCATCCTGCCCTTCCTCGTCTTCTACGCGCTGCCCTTCGCGCTCGGCCGCACGCCGCGCCTCGCCATGGAGCTCGCGGGGTACATCCCGCTCGCCCTCATCCCGTTGTCGCTGGCCTACGCGGTGGTGAAGCACCGGCTGATGGACGTCGAGCTCATCTTCCGCCGGACGCTCGTCTACACGCTGGCCGTGGCCGCCATCCTCGGCATCGTGTTGCTGACCGTCGGGCTCGCCAACGTGCTCCTCGCCGGCGACGAGGAGCCGCACACGACGATCATCGCGCTCCTCTCGACGCTCGTCGTCATACTGCTCTTCACGCCGCTGAAGAGCCGGATCCAGGAGGGCATCGAGCGGCTCTTCTACCGGGAGCGCTATAGCTCGCGGCGGGCGCTCGTGCGGCTGTCCCAGGACCTGAACGCGCAGCTCGCCGACCTTCCCCGCATGACCGATCGGCTGCTCGAAGGAGTGAGCGCGGCGCTCGGCCTCGACGCCGGCGCCGTCTTCCTGCGCGACTCCGACGGTGCTTTCTCGATCTTCCGATCGATGGGCTGCGGGGCGGAGGCCGCGAGCGTGCGCCTCCCCGGCGGGGGCGCGCTCCACCGCCGCCTCCTCGGGGGCGGCTTCGTGCACGCCGAGTCCTCCCCCGAGGAATACCCGGAAGCGGGATCTCTCCCGCTCGCGCACTACTTCCCCTGCCGCGTCAACGGCGAGGTCATCGCGATCCTCGGCGTGGGTCGCAAGGACGGCCTGGAGACGCTCAACAGCGAAGAGGTGGACATCCTCCAGACGCTCGCCGCCCAGGCCGCGACCGCGATCATGAACGGGCGGCTCTACCACAGCCTGCGCGAGAAGGCGGAGGAGCTGCAGGGGCTCACGGAGTACAACGAGAACATCCTGGAGAGCCTCGACTCGGGCATCGTGGTCGTGGACCTCGAGGGCCGGATCGTGCGCTGGAACCGCGCCATCGAGTCGTTCTTCGGCCGCAAGCGCGAAGAGGTCCTCGCCCGTGCGCTCGACGAGATCCTCCCGGCGACGTTCCTGGAGGCGCTGCGCGGCAGCCTGGTGCTCGGGGACGGCTACGAGATCGCGCACATCTACAAGATCCACCTGCCGACGCCGGACGGGCGGAGCCTGATCGTGAACGTCGAGGTCGCGCCCTTCCAGGTGGGCACCGGCGAGAGATGCGGGACGGTGCTCATCCTCGACGACATCACCGCGCGCATCCGGCTGGAGGAGCAGCTCCAGCACTCCGAGAAGATGGCGAGCATCGGGCTCCTCGCCGCGGGCGTCGCCCACGAGGTCAACACGCCGCTCGCCGGGATTTCCTCCTACACGCAGCTTCTCAAGGGGCAGCTCGACGCGAAGGACCCGAAGCTTCCGCTCCTCGACAAGATCGAGAAGCAGAGCTTCCGGGCGGCGAAGATCGTCAACAACCTGCTGAACTTCTCGCGGGGCAGCGGCGTCGAGCTCGAGCCGCTCGACGTGAACAAGGCGCTGCTCGACGTGCTCTCGCTCGTCGAGCACCAGCTCGAAGGATCGAAGATCAAGGTCCGCAAGGAGCTCGGCGCCCAGATCCCGCCGGTGCGGGGCAACGAGAACCGCATCCAGCAGGTCTTCTTCAACCTGATCCTGAACGCGCGCGACGCGATGCCCCGCGGGGGCTGGCTGACCCTCTGCACCCACGCCGACACGGACACCGTGGTGGTCGAGGTCAAGGACACAGGCCACGGGATCAAGCGCGAGGACATCAAGCGGATCTACGACCCGTTCTTCAGCACCAAGGGCATCGGTCGGGGCACCGGGCTCGGGCTGTCTGTCTCCTACGGGATCGTCCAGGAGCACGGCGGCGCCATCTTCGTGGACAGCGCTCCCGGCAAGGGCACGACGTTCCAGGTGGCCCTGCCCGCGCACGTCCTGAACGAAGCCGCCCAGAGGTGAGATGAGCCAGGAAACGATCCTCGTCGTCGACGACGAGGAGGTCATGAGGGACGTCCTCCAGAGCCTCCTCGCCGAGGCGGGCTACGCCGTCTCCGTGGCCGAGAACGGGCCGATGGGCCTCGCCCTCGCCCGCCGCGGCGGCTTCGACGCGGCCATCGTGGACGTGATGCTGCCCGAGATCAGCGGCATCGAGGTCCTCGAGGAGCTGAAGCGCGTCGATCCCGACTTTGTCGTGCTCATGATCACGGCCTTCGCCTCCGTGGAGACCGCGATCACGGCCATGAAGAAGGGAGCCTTCGACTACGTGGCCAAGCCCTTCAAGCACGAAGAGCTCCTCCACATCCTCAGGAACGGCCTCAACCAGCGGCGGCTGCAGGACGAGAACCGCGCGCTCCGGACCGCGCTCAAGGACCAGGGGCGCTTCATGGAGATCGTGGGCAAGAGCCAGCGCATGCTCCAGGTCTTCCAGCTCGTCTCCCAGGCCGCGCCCTCGCGCTCCACCATCCTCGTCGTGGGCGAGAGCGGCACGGGCAAGGAGCTCGTGGCCAAGGCCGTCCACGCGAACTCGCCGCGCAAGGACCGCCCGTTCGTGGTCGTGAACTCGGGCAGCCTCCCCCACGACCTCCTCGAGAGCAACCTCTTCGGGCACGTCAAGGGCGCCTTCACGGGCGCGGTCTACGCCAAGAAGGGCCTCTTCGAGCTCGCGGACAAGGGGACGCTCTTTTTCGACGAGATCGGCAACATCCCGCTGGAGACGCAGGCCAAGCTGCTGCGCGTGATGCAGGAGCGCGAGTTCATGCGGCTGGGCGGGGTGGACACGATCAAGGTGGACGTGCGCGTGGTCGCCGCCACCAACATCGACCTGAAGCGAGCGGTGGACGACGGGCGCTTCCGCGAGGACCTCTACTACCGCCTGAACGTCATCGCCATCCAGCTCCCCCCGCTGCGCCAGCGCAAGGAGGACATCCCCGCCCTCGTCGCCCACTTCGTCGACAAGTACGCGAAGGAGAACGCCAAGCCCGTGGAGGGCGTGACCCCCGAGGTCATGCAGGCGCTCATGGACTACGACTGGCCGGGCAACGTGCGCGAGCTCGAGAACGTGATCGAGCGCGGGGTCGTCCTCACCGTCAACGGCCAGATCGGGCGCGAGCTCATCCCCGACCACGTGAAGAGCACGCCGAGCTTCCACATCCCGCAGGTCGCGGTCCCGCCCGAGGGGATCAGCCTGCGCGACGTCATCTCCGGCTTCGAGCGGCGCCTCATCGAGTCGACGCTCGAGTCCACGGGCGGGGTGCAGAAGGACGCGGCGCGGCTCCTGGGGCTCAAACCCACGACCCTCAACGAGATGATCAAGCGCCACAGCATCGTCCTCCCTCGCGAGCGGGAGCGCCGCGCGCTCAAGGAGATCGAGGCGGCAGCGAAGACGACGCCCGCCTGAGCGGGCGTGCGCGTGGAGGTTTCCCGGCAATTTTCGCCGTTCTTGACATCGATTCGAGACCCTGATAGCCTCATCGCTCTAATTGGCAGTATCTACGGGGTTTAGCGGAGGCGAGCCCGAGGCACCGTAGCGGGCGAGCCCGAAGCGCCGTAGGAGCCCTCGAAACTCATGGCCTTTCAGGGGTCGCTCACCGAACTCCACCTCCCCGACATCATCCAGCTCGTCAGCGTCAGCGGGAAGACTGGCGTCTTCCACCTGACCGACGGGGTGCTCAAGGGCCAGATCTACCTCAACGACGGCAAGATCGTTCACGCGCAGCTCGAGGACGCGGCGGGCGAGGAAGCGGTGTACGCGCTCGCGATCTGGCGCTCGGGAGAGTTCCGGTTCGACCCCGGAGTCGCCACCGAGCTGCGAACGATCACGAAGAGCAACACGAACCTACTCATGGAGGCGGCGCGCCGGCTCGACGAGTGGCGCGTGCTCTCCAAGAAGATCCCCTCGGTGGACCTCATCCCCGAGTTCGTGGTGCAGGAGAACCGCGAGGGCCAGATCAACCTCAACACGAGCGAGTGGCTCATCCTCTCCAAGATCGACGGCCAGAGGAGCGTGCGCGCGATCGCCGCCGCCGCCTCGCTCTCCGTCTTCGACGCCGCGAAGATGCTCTACGGGCTCATCGCCACGAACCTCATCCGGCTGCGCGAGCCCGCGGCCGGTCCCTCGCGTCCCGTGACCCGGGCGGGGCCGGCTCCGACGGCGATCGTGGGCACGCCGTCCCGCGGCGTCCCCACCCCGTCCCCCGCGGCGGTCGCCCTCATCGCCAAGCTCACGCGCATCCGCGACGAGTGCACCGGCCTCCTCGGGCCCGTGGGAGAGACCGTGGTCAACAAGCACTACCAGAAGGCGCGCACCGAGCTCGAGAGGGGGGCGGGAGTGGAGGCGATCGAGGACGCGGTGAACCAGATCGCCCGCGCGGCCTCCATCCTCAAGGGCCCCTCCGTCTCCGACACCATCCTGGAGCAGCTCAAGGGACTGCGTTAGGCGGCGAATGGCCCGCCTCTCCCGCCGATTCGCCGCCTTGCTCCTCGCCCTCGCCTCCCCCGCCCCGGCCGCCGAGCGCACCGTGCTCGTGGCCGGAGAGGGCCTGCGCGAGCCCTTCGCGGTGGACTTCGACGGCGCGGGCAACACCTACGTCGTGGAGATGGCGGGAGCGCGGGTGAGCGTCGTGGACCGCGAGGGCCGGACGCGCGTCCTCGCGGGCACCGGCGAGCGGGGGTTCTACGGAGACGGCGGGCCGGCGAGCCGCGCGCTCTTCAACGGCCCCCACCACCTCCTCGTGGGCCCGGACGGGGCGCTCTACGTGGCCGACACGTGGAACCACGGCGTCCGCCGGATCGACCTGAAGACGGGCATCGTCGAGCGCGCGGCCGGGCTCGGCGAGCCCGGCTTCGGAGGCGACGGCGGACCCGCGCTCGAGGCGCGCTTCGGCCACGTCTTCAACATCGCCTTTCGCGGCAACGTCCTCTACGCCTGCGACCTCGACAATCGGCGCATCCGCGCGATCGACCTCGCGACGCGGGTCGTGACCACGGTCGCGGGGAACGGCCAGCGCGGCGTGCCGAAGGACGGCGAGCCCGCGCTCTCCCAGCCCCTCGTGGATCCGCGGGCGATCGCCTTGGACTCGAAAGGCCGGCTCTACATCTGCGAGCGTGGCGGCCACGCCCTGCGGGTCGTGGAGCCGGACGGGAGGATCCGGACGGTGGCGGGAACGGGTGAGCAAGGCTTCTCGGGGGACGACGGGCCGGCTCTTGCCGCGCGGCTCAACGGTCCGAAGCACATCTCCGTCGAGGCCGACGACTCCGTGCTCGTCACGGACACCGAGAACCACGTGATCCGGCGCTACTCGCCGCAGGACGGCACGATCCGCCGTGTCGCGGGGACGGGCGAGCCCGGCGCGGGCGGGCTCGGCGGTCCGCCGCTCCGCTGCCAGCTCAACCGCCCCCACGGAGCCCAGGTCCGTCCGGGAACGGGCGAGATCTACATCGCGGACAGCGAGAACCACCGGGTCCTCCGCGTCGAGAAATAGCGACTCGTGTCCCCGGCCTCGCTCGTCCGACGCGCCGCGCCGGCCGTCGCGCTCGTTCTCGCCGTGGCGGCGGCCGCGGCACCCGGGCCTTCGTCGCGCGTCGCCCATCGTCCTCGACTCATTCTCGCCAGCCTCGACGGGGCACCTGCCGGGGTGATCGCCGACGCGACGGCGCGCGGCCTCATGCCCGCTCTGGCCGCGCTGCGCGCGGAGGGGGCCACCGCCCGCGGCGCGATCACGGCTCTTCCCGCCAAGACCGCGTCCGGGCACGCCACGCTCTTCACGGGCGCCTGGCCGGATGTGAGCGGCGTGACCGGCAACGTCGTCGTCCTTCCCGGCGCCTCGCTGCTCGAGCCGGTGTCCGGCTACACGAGCGAGGCTCTGCGAGCGGAGCCTCTCTGGGTCACCGCGGCCCGAAACGGGCGACGCGCCACGATACTGTGCGCGACCCAGGATTACCCTTACGAGCCGTACGAGCCGGGCGGCCGGTTCGGGAAGGACGTGGGAGACCGGCTCTCGTTCCTCACCGGCTACAAGGGAGCCGTCCTGGGCGAGGCGGTCTACCGGGCGGCGGACCTTCCGCGCCGGCCGCCTTCG
>JBKPBQ010000601.1:0-10500 GCA_046726955.1 Acidobacteriota bacterium | reverse complement strand
CCACTGCCCAGATCTCGCGGCGCACGCTCTCGACGAGCGCCTCCGGAGGGCCGGCCGTCCGCGCGAGGAGGCCTCGGTCGTACGAGCCTGTGATCGTGTACGGGACGAAGGCCTCGGGCAGCGGCGAGTCCTGGATCCCCTGGTTCCTCACGGTGGCCACGACACCGACGACCTCGAACCGCGGGTCCTCGACCGGCGACTCGGGAAGCGTCGCGAGCGCCTTCAGCGTGATCGTCCGTCCGATCGGATCCTCCGTGCCGAAGAAGCGATCGACGAAGAGCTGGCTGACCACCGCGACCTTGCGGCCCTCGTCCACGTCCTGCTCGGTCAGCAGGCGCCCGCGGAGCTGCCGGAACCCGAGCGTCGCGAAGTAGTCGGCGCTGCAGAGCTGGAAGACCGAATTCCACGTCTCGGCGTGATCCCGTCCGGGCACGTCGAGCTCCGTGCGGGGACCCCCGTAGGGCGGGAGCCCGGAGGCGACGGACGCGCTGACGACGCCGGGGAGAGCGCGCACGCGCTCGAGCACCTGCGAGAAGAACTGCCGCTTGTCCGCCGCGGTCTCGTACTGGCCGCGGGGAAGGGGAATGCGGGCGCTCAAGACGTTCCGGGGCTCGAACCCGAGATCCGCCGTCTGCAGCTTCACGAAGCTCCGCATGAGGAGCCCCGCGCCCGCGAGCAGCACGAGCGACAGCGCGACCTCGGCCACGACGAGCGCGCCGCGGAGGCGGCCACCGCGCGACCCCCCGGACAGGCCCTTGCCCGAGTCTCGGAGCGGCTCCACGAGATCGCGGCGCACGGTCTGCAGCGCGGGGACGAGACCGAAGACGACGGCGGTCACAGCCGCCACGAGCAGGCTGAAGACGAGGACCGGGACGTCGAGCCGGATCTGCGATTCGCGGGGAATGAGGCCCTCTGGTATCGCGGCCACGATCGCCTGGAGCCCGTAGTAGGCGAAGACGCAACCCACCGCCGCGCCGAGAAGCGCCAGGGCGAGGCTCTCGACGAGGAGCTGCCGCACGAGGCGGCCCCGCCCGGCCCCGAGCGAGGCCCGCACCGCCATCTCCTTCTCGCGCGTCGCCCCGCGGCCGAGCAGCATGTTCGCCACGTTCGCGCAGGCGATCAGCAGCAGTAGCCCGACCGCGGCCGCGAGCGTGTAGAGCGTCGTCCGGAACGGGCCCACGATCCCGTCCACCCACGTCAGGACCTTCACCGAGAACTGGTCCGGGTAGTTCTTCGGGTAGACCTTGGCGAGCTGACGGGCGACCACGTTCATCCGCGCTTCCGCCTGCTCGAGCGTCACGCCCTTGCGCAGCCGCGCCTGGAACATGAAGTACTGGCGGCTCTTCACGGGGTCGGCGCGATCGAGCACGACCGGCCGGTAGACGTCCGCGGCGAGCTTGAAGAAGCGCACGGGCATGACGCCGACGAGGGTCGTCGGCACGCCGTTCAGCACGAACGTCTTGCCCACGACACCCGGATCGCCCGTGAAATACCGAACCCACGCCTTGTGGCTCAGCACGAAGACCGGCGGCGCGTCGGGACGCGCGTCTTCCGGGGTGAGCGTCCGCCCGAGGGCGGGCGGAATGCCGAGGAAGGCGAAGCAGTTGCCGGAGAAGAGCCCGCCGTTGAGCTGCTCGGTTCCCTGGGCGGTGCTGTAGAGGACGTCCTCCCATCCTCCCGCGATCACCTCCTCGAAGACGTCCGTCGTCTGGGCCTCGTAGTCGAGGAACTCCGGAGCCTGCAGCGCGTTTCGGCCCCAGGGCCGCGATTCCCTGGCGTCGCGGATCTGGATGCTGACGTTTCGCTCGACGTCCTTGTAGGGATACGGGTCGAGGAGCACGCTCCGGATCACGCTGAAGATCGTGGTCGCGGACCCGGTCCCCAGGGCGAGGGCGAGGACGGCGAGGACCGTGAAGCTCGGCTGTTTCCGAAGCCCGCGCAGACCGTACGTGAGGTCCGACCAGAGGGACTGCATGACCGTATGACGCCTCCCACCGGCCCCCGGTTGCGTGAGCCCGATTGTAGAAGGGTCTCCTCCCCTCTTCCGCCGGCGCGTTCAAGAACCCGAGCGGTGGTAGGCTCTCCTCCCGTGGAGAGCTTCACCGAGCTCGCGGACCTTGCGTCGGCGCGCGTCGGCGGGCGCGCGCTCGCCGCCAACGACGAGTTCTTCGCGCCCAAGGAGAACCTGCTGAAGCCCGGCCGCGGAATTTTCATCCCCGAGAAGTTCACCGTGCGCGGCAAGTGGATGGACGGCTGGGAGACGCGCCGGCGGCGCACGCCCGGCCACGACTGGTGCGTCGTGCGCCTCGGCATGCCCGGCGTCGTCCGCGGCGTCGACATCGACACGAACCACTTCATCGGCAACTTCCCCGAGAAGGCCTCGCTCGACGCCTGCTTCCGGCCCGGGCGGGTGGAGCTGAAGGCGCTCTTGTCGGGGATCACGCGGTGGACGGAGATCCTGCCGATCTCGCCGCTAAAGGGCGGATCGCAGAACCTGTTCCCGATCGACAGCGACCGGGTCTTCACGCACGTCCGCCTGAACATCTACCCGGACGGCGGGGTGGCGCGGCTGCGCGTCTTCGGGGAAGTGCGCGTGGACGCGGCCGCGCTCGCCCGCTCGGAGAAGCTCGTGGACCTGGCGGCCATCGAGAACGGGGGGCTCGTCCTCGCCGCGAGCGACATGCACTTCGGGGCCAAGGACAACCTGATCATGCCCGGCCGCTCGGCGAACATGGGCGACGGCTGGGAGACGAAGCGCCGGCGCGGCCCTGGGCACGACTGGCTCCTCCTGCGCCTCGGGGCGCCAGGGCGGCTCGAGAAGATCGAGATCGACACGAACCACTTCAAGGGCAACTACCCCGACACGGCCTCGCTCGAAGGAGTCCACGCGCCGGGGGCGAGCCTCGCGGAGCTCCAGGCCGACGGCGCGGCCTGGCGCGAGTTCCTGCCCCGCACGAAGCTGCGCGCCCACTTCCGCCACTTCTTCAAGCCCACGGACAAGGGGCCGTTCACGCACGTCCGATTCCGGATCTTCCCCGACGGCGGCGTGAGCCGTCTGCGCCTGCATGGACGCGTTGTCACGCCTTAACTCCCAGCCGCTCGACGACGCCCGCCAGGCGCTCGGCCGCTGCTGCGGCGCCTCGAGATGGGTGGAGGCAATGACGGCGCGGCGTCCGTTCGCCGACGCGGCGGCACTCTACGCCGCCGCGGAGGAGATCTGGTCGGGCCTCGGCCCCGCGGACTGGATGGAGGCCTTCGCGCATCACCCACGCATCGGCGACAAGGACGCGCTCCGGCGGCGGTTCGCGACGACCCGCCAGTGGGCCGCGGGCGAGCAGTCGGGCGTAGACGGAGCCGACGACGACGTCCTCGAGGCGCTCGCACAGGGCAACCGGGACTACGAGGCGCGTTTCGGCCACATCTTCATCGTGTGCGCCACCGGCAAGGGCGCCGAGGAGATGCTCGGCCTGCTCCAAGCGCGGCTCGGCAACGATCCCGAAAAAGAGCACCGGATCGCCGCCGACGAGCAGGCCAGGATCACCCGCATCCGCCTGGAGAAGCTCCTCGGCTCATGAGCCCGATCACCACCCACGTCCTCGACACCGCCCGCGGACGGCCTGCGGCCGGGCTGGGCGTCGTCCTCGAGATCCGCTCGGCAAAGGGGCGCTTCCGCGTCCTCGGCCGGGGCAAGACGGACGGGAACGGCCGCATCGGCGATCTGCTCCCCGAGGGCGACCTCCGCCGTGGCACCTACCGCCTGACCTTCGACACCGCCAGGTATTTCCGGGCGCGGGGGGGCCGCGGCTTCTACCCGAGTGTCTCGGTGCTCTTCGAGATCCGCGAGCCGAGCCAGCACTATCACGTACCGCTGCTGCTGAGCCCCTTCGGCTACTCGACGTACCGGGGGAGCTAGCGCCCGATGGTCACGAAGCGCTTCTCCGCCCCGCTCGGCGTCCTGATCGCGCTCACGCTGGGCGCGGCGGCTCCCGGCGCCGAGCGGCCGGCCATCGACCGCCGGATGGCGGTGACGTTCGACGACCTTCCGGGGCCGACCAGTGGGCTCGTCTCGAACGCCGTCCCGTCCCTTCGCGAGAACACGCGCAAGCTCCTGGAGCACTTCCGCGAGCACGCGGTCCCCGTCGTGGGCTTCGTGAACGAGGGCAAGCTCTTCCTTCCGGACGAGAGCGAGATCGACTTCGCTGCGCGCACGGCGATCCTCGACATGTGGCTCGAGGTCGGCCTCGAGCTCGGGAACCACACGTATTCCCACCGCAGCCTCAACCGCACTCCCCTCGAGGAGTTCGAGGTGGACGTGGTGAAGGGCGAGGCCGTGACGAGCGGGCTCCTCGCCGCCCGGCATCGCAAGCTCCGATACTTCCGCCATCCCTTCCTGCAGGTCGGCCTCGACCTCGACAAGCGGCGGGCGTTCGAGGCGTTCCTGGCCGCGCGCGGGTACACCATCGCTCCCGTGACGATCGACGACGACGACTACGTGCTCGCCGCCGTCTACGCGGACGCGCTCCGCCGCGGCGACCGCGACACGGCCGACCGCGTTGTTGCCGCCTACGTGCCGTACATGGAGGAGGTCGTCGCCTTCGTCGAGGACGTTACGAGTCGCCTCCTCGGCCGCCCCATGCCGCACGTGCTCCTCCTGCACGCGAACGCGCTCAACGCCGACCGCTTCGGCACGCTCGCCGACGCGTTCCGCCGGAGGGGATACCGCTTCGTGACGCTCGAGGAGGCGCTGCGCGACGAGGCGTACGCGCGACCCGACACCTACATCGGCGACTGGGGGATCTCCTGGCTCCACCACTGGGAGCTCACCGAGGGCCGCAAGCGCTCACCGTCTCCCGATCCCCCGGACTGGATCCAGAAGGCCTACGACGCGCTGTCGCGCTGAGAGCGCCGGGAACGTTACGGGAGCGGATTCGCGTCGGTGGGGATGAGCCGGTCGGGCAGGGGCGCGTCCAGGAAGCGGAGGCCGAGGCGCAGGATTCCGTCACCCGAGGAGGTCGAGACGTACATCACCTCGGCCCGCGTCTTGTAGTCCTTCACCTCGAAGCTCAGCACGTCGCCCTTCTCCACGGCCATGCGCGAGCGCACGAGAGCGCCGCCCTTGGCGAACTGGACGCCCCGCCGGCCATCGCCCACGCCCCGCCCCGGCACGAGCAGGCGGTGGAGTGCAGCTCGATCCTCAGCTCCTGGTCCATCGCCCCCTCCCGGCCACGTCAGAGACCCCGCGCGATCTTCGCCGCCCCCCAGCCGAGGAGCACGAAGAGTCCGAGGCGAAGCCAGGCGTGCTCGTGGCCGTAGGAGACGGTCGGAAAATGGCTGCTCAGCATGATGAAGAGCAGCGGAACCACCATGAAGGTGTTGTGCTTGGAGCGCAGCTTCGCCTGCTCGGCGAGCCCCGGGAGCGGAGCGCCTCCCTCGCGCGCCACGGCCACCATGCGGCGCTGCGCGGGGAGGATGCGCTCCCAGACGTTGACGACCATGAGCGTCCCCAGCATCGCCCCCACGTGGATGTAGGCGGCGCGCGCGCTCAGCGTGTGCAGCAGCCCCCAGGCGACGGCCATGATCAGGACGAATCCGGCGGCGGCGGTCGCGATCTCGCTCTTGCCGAGCGGCGAGCGGCAGAGCAGGTCGTAGACGACCCAGGCCACGGGGAGGAGTCCCAGGCCGAGCGCGATCGCCGCCCCTTCCCCGATCGAGGAGACGCGCTCGTCGCGGAGGATCCCTCCCGCGTAGTACACGACGACGAGCAGGACGAGCCCGCTCAGCCAGGTGAACGCCGCCTCGTAGCGGAACCAGTGGAGCGTGCGGGGCAGGATCTCGGGGACCTTCTGCTTCTGCACGAGGTAGAAGCCGCCGCTGTGCACCATCCACAGCTCGCCCGCCACGTTCGGCCGGGGCGGATCGGTCGGCGTGAAGTGCGCCTCGAACCAGGTGAAGAGCCAGGTCTGGCCGATCCAGAGGATCGCGGCCATGACGTGGAACCAGCGCACGAGGAGGTTCGTCCACTCGCTCAGCGTCGCGTCCATGGCGGGCGGGGGCACGCTACCACAACTCGACGGGCGAAACCGCGGCCGCTCGGGACATAATCAGGCAGATGCCCGTCAAGATCATGTGTGCCGGCTGCCCGAAGGAGGAACGGGAGCCGGCGGAGGCGGCGGTCAAGTCCGCGCTGGGCCAGGCCGCGGGATCGTGGACCGTCTCGCTCGTGAAGATCGGACGGCAGTGGTCGCTGACCGTCGACGGTCCCGACGTCAAGCACAAGACGACGGTCGTCCCGGACGGCGGCATCAAGCAGGCGATCCTGGAGATGCTTCCGCGGCCGGCCGCGCCCGCCGGAGGGCCGAAGCCTCCGCCGCCGAGCGCGAGCCCGACCGCCGTCCCGCGCGCTCCCGCACCACCGACCGTCACCGCTTCGCGGACGACGGCTTCCCCTCCGTCGCCGGCCTCCGCGTCGCCGGCTCACGCCCCTCTCCCGCCGTCCGCCCGCCCTGTGGCCGCTCCCGCCGCGTCGCCGCGCGCACCGCTGCCGCCGACGCGAACGGCTCCCGTCGTCGCCCCTACTGCGCGGACGACCGCGTCGCCCGCCCCCCAGAGCCGCGCTCCGCTCGCCCCGACGCGCGGGCCCTCCTCTTCCCAGACATCCGGCGAGCGCCACGACCGCTACGCGTGCCAGCACTGCGGCGGCGCCTTCGTCGTGGTCTACGAGGCGAGCGAGAGCTCGGCGCAGGAGACGGTGGCCGTGGCCTGTCCCCACTGCTGGAAGAACAGCCACGTCATGGTCGCGGAGGAAGCGGCGCTCTCGCGCGACTACCGGGCGGAGAAAGCCTGAGTCAGCTCCGGCGCGCGAGCAGGATCTTCAGGAACGATCGGCCGCGGATCTCCTCGAGGGTGAGCCCGGTGCGCAGCGCCTCCTCGGCGGTGATGGCGCCGCAGTTGATCCCGCGCAGGAAGTAGTTCAGGAGACCCTGGCCCGTCGCCGCGTCGTCGAACACGTCGCCCAGCAGCGTGGCCTGGGCCGCCTTCTCCGTGAAGGCCTTCAACCGGCGGGACGCCACGTCCAGCCCGTCCAGGAAGAAGCTGTAGACCGCGGCGTAGCGGGTGGGAAGCTGCGCGGGGTGGAGGTCCCATCCCTGGTAGTAGGCGTTGCGCAGGGAGTGCTGCACGTGGTCGAAGTGAAGCCGCCAGGCGCGGTGGACGGCCGCGCGGTTCTCGCGCACCTGCGCCTCGGTCAGGGCGCCGCCGGGCGCGGGCCGGTTCGGCGGCACCGGCATGATGTTCGTCGCGCCGTCGGAGAGCGTCATCCCGGTGCCTGCCATGGTCACCTGCATCACGTGCTTCGCGAAGTCGCAGGCGGGGTGCGTCATGGTCTGGTGGGCGGCGGTGATATTGCACGCCGCGGTGTAGTCGTAGGTGCCGAAATGGACGCCCTGGCAGCGCCCCTGTCCCGCCTCCACGAGCGCGCGCAGGCCCGCCTGCCCCTGTCGGTTGATGACGGCGGGTGTCGTCTCCACCATCAGCTCGAGGCGCAGCGTCCCCGGCAAGAGCTTCGTGCGCTTCTCCAGGAGGGTAGAGAGCTCAGCCGCCGCCTGCACCTGCGCCGCGATCGTGACCTTGGGGATCGTGATCACGAAGGCCGGGGGCAGCTTTCCTCCGGTGCGCGCGGCGAGTGTCGTCACGAAGACGTCCAGCGTGCGAAGGGCTCGCGGGTAGAGCTCGCCGGAGAGCGGCTTGATCCGGATGCCAATGAACGGCGGCAGCGAGCCCGCCTCCATCCCCCGCGCGACCTCCTCCGCGGTCCGCACGGCGTCGCCGTCCTCTTCGGCGTCCGGGCGGTTGCCGTAGCCGTCCTCGAAGTCGATCCGGAAGTCCTCCACTGGCTCCGTCTCCAGCTTCTTCATTACCCGGGCGTGGACGGTGGGGGCGAGGGAACCCAGACCCAGCACGTCCGCGAACACCCGCGGCCCCGGCGCGTACTCGCGCAGGGCCTTTAGCGCGAGCTCGCCGAGCCGGACCGCGGAGTCGGCCTTGAAGAGCTGCGCTCCGCCGTAGACGGTGTGCACGGGCTGGCGGCCCACGGGATCGCCCGGGTAGTCGCGAGCGAAGGCGGCGTTCGCCCTCTTCAGGCGGCCGAGAATGGGGCGCGTGGCCTCGTCCCGCAGCGAAGTCTTGATCGTGGTCATGAGCGGGGTTCCTCTCCGGGGACCGCCTCCGGGTCGCCTATCATACCGGCAGCGTGCTGAGCCTCGCCGCGCTCCTCGTCTCCCTCGCCCCCGCGACGACGGCCACCACCGCGTCGGGCGCGCGCGTCGTCTCCAAGGCCGAGATCCTCGCGGCGATGCGCAACCGGCAGGGCTACGACCTCACCGCCACCACGAACGGACCTCGATTCCAGGCCGAGGTTCTGATCGAGCTGCTCCAGTCGGGCCGCGGGCCCGAGGATGCGTTCCTGTTCGCCGGCCACGAGGACTGGTTCGCCGCGTACCTGGAGCGGACCGGCCTCGCGGCCGAGGCGGCGCCCCTCTTCATACGACTCGCCCGCGACTATCGCCAGGACGTCGAAGCGGACGCCCGCCCCGACCGCGTGATCGAGCGCGCGACGGAAGGTCCTTCCCCCAGGCTCGCCGCCAACGTCCGGATCGGCTGGCCGCTCGCCAAGGGCGGCAAGGATCGCTACTCGTACGACGACACGCTGGCCATCCCCCACTTGCGGGTCACCAACGAGCACGTAATCGTGTACCGGCTCCTCGACTACGGCGACTTGGTGGCCTACGACGAGATCGACGGGCTCCGGGGAAGGCCCACCGAGGGTTTCATGGGGTTCCTGTTCGACCTCGTGGGCGAAGGCGCGGTCCAATGGAACCGCATGACGCTCTCGCCCGACGGCCTGCAGGTCGCGCGGGCCCGGGCCGCCAAGGGGCCCTTCCACGTCGAGAGCACGATCACGGTCTTTCCGGACGGGCGCGTGGAGAAGGACCTGCCGAAAGGCCGCGAGGACCTGGAGCCGCTGGAGAAGCGGCTGCTGCAACCGCGCCGGCTGCGCTACCTGCCGCTCGGCGCGAAGCGCGCGCCCGGGGAGCCCCCTCGGTGACTCGGGGCGAGCGTTTTGCGGAGGCTCGCGGCTGGCCCCATAGTAGAGGGTGGCGATGAGCGCCCCGCCCGAGGACCGGACGGTCGAAGGCAGAGAGGCCGCGGCCGGACCCTCCCCGACCGCGCCCCCGCCGACCGAGGTCTCGGCCGTGGACCTCGCGGACCTGCTCCTCGCGGCGGCGGCCCGGCGCCGCTCGGTCACGCTGCAGATCCGCCCCGAGTCGAGCCGGCACCTCGTGACGCTCGCCGACGCCCAGGGCAAGACGTTCTCCGTGGACGCGCGGCTGGGGACGGCGCTCGCCGTCCGGCTCGGCATCCTGGCCGGGCTCGACCCCTGGGGCGACGGTCCGCGCATCGGCCTCGTCCGCCTGCAGAGCGCGAACCAGGCCACGGAGTTCCTGGTGCAGCTCGATCGCTCGCCCCTCGGCACGAGCGTCGAGGTCCGCCGCCTCTCCGACTCCGCCGACCTCCAGGCGGCGCAGGCGGCGCAGCCCCGCGACGAGCCGCTCCGGCGGGTGAAGTCCTACACGATCCTCGGCGAGCTCGGACGCGGAGGCATGGGGATCGTCTACCGCGCGCGCCACGACGAAACGGGCCGCACGGTGGCCATCAAGGTCCTTCACCAGGAGCTCGCGGCCGATCCCCGCCTCGCCTCGCAGTTCGTCCGCGAGGGACGGGCCGCGAGCCTCGCCAACCACCCCGGCATCGTGAACATCACGGACTTCGGACGGCTCCCCACCGGAGGCGCCTACCTCGTGATGGAGCTCGTGGAGTCCGAGACGCTCGAGGCCGTCCTCGCCGCGGGCGCCCTGCCTCCGCGGCGCGCGCTCGTGATCGCCCGGCGCATGGTCGCCGCCCTCGCCGCCGCCCACGTGAGGGGTGTCATCCACCGCGACCTCAAGCCGTCGAACGTCTTCCTCGAGCCGGACGACCAGGTCAAGATCGGCGACTTCGGCGCCGCGAAGGTCATGTCTCCGCTGCCCGACTCCACCGCGACCCAGCACGGAGTCGTGCTCGGCACGCCGTACTACATGTCGCCCGAGCAGGCGCGCGGCCAGACCACGGACGAGCGGACCGACATCTACGCGCTCGGCTGCATCCTCTTCCGCATGATCGCCGGCCGTCCTCCCTACGAGGGGGAGACGGTGATGGACATCGTCTCCGCGCACATCACCCATCCCCTCCCCACACTCGTGAGCCCTCACGGCCCGCTCCCCGAGGCCGTCGGGGCGCTCGTGGCGAGGGCGCTGGCGAAGCGTGCGGAGGATCGCCCGCAGACTGCTCTCCAGATGGGAATCGACCTCGACCGCGCGCTCGCCTCGCTTCCCCCGCAGGGCCGCCCGTGACCGAAGAGCTGCGTCTCCCTACCGTTCTCTTCGTCGACAGCGACTTGACGTC